>JAAYVJ010000596.1 GCA_012517265.1 Planctomycetota bacterium
CGCACCAGCGATACTGGCAGAGCCGGCAGTAGTCCGCCTTGTCCACGATCGCGTACTTGTTCTTCGTCAACGGGATGTAGCGGACCGCGTCGTCCTGCGGCTGGAGCGGGACGGCGCGGACGACCGGCTCGGGGGCGGGGCGGTAATTCGGACAGTGTTTTGCCGGATCGATGCCGACGATTTCGCCTGGAGCGTCCGGCGTGTTGGCGCAGATCGGAACGCAGGCGTCGCCGTCGCGCATTCGGCCGCAGTACGCGCAGTTGCCGCAACAGGGCGGCAACTGCCGTGACTCGTGACCCGTGGTCCGTGACTCGGGGAAGAAGGGACAGCCTTCGCACGCGTCCGCCAGAGCCTGGCGTACAGCCGCCCGACGTGTTTCGCTCTCTCTGACCTCGATCGGTTCTCGCTTCGCCATGTCGCTTCCTTTCCGTCGTTCCTGCGGTCGGTTGGGCGGCCGATTCAGCGATAAACCCTATCGCCAAGAAGGGGCCTTTCGAGGGCCGCGGAACGACGGATGCGTCCCTCTATAATTGCCCGATGTTGCACGAATTTGACGAAAAATCCGCGTCGCGCGAGGGCCCCAAATCGCGACAAGTCCCGGCGGGCCAAGGGATAGAAAAAATTGTGGGCGGAGGGCGTTTTAGGGTTCTGAGATGTTGCACGAATTTTGCTATTCCCAGTAGCAAAACGGAGATTTTGAAAGGATAGACCTTGTGATTAGTAGGAATTGTTTTCGCGGGTTCGGGCAGGCCTGGTTGCGGCTCCCAGTAGCTTGACGGGCCGCTAAAGAGTATAATAGGACGAACCGATGGATTCTCGGCAGGGATGGCGTCGGACATGCCCAGGGAAGCGGGCCGATACGCATGGGGAACGGCGCGGATTGGATCGCGATTCCGCACGATGGGAGGTTCGAAGATGGCATCCTCGACGTTGAGGCGTGAGGCAAGGGGACGGGTTCTGCGCTGGTCGGCGCTGGTGGTTTCGATTGCGGTTGCGACGGGGGCGTCCCAGGCCCGCGCGGGCTACTCCTATCAGACGCGTTTGACGGCGCACGTGCCCAATGCCGCCCGGCAAGGTCACGTCGCGGCTTCGCTGGGCGACGGTCGGGTGGGTCTGTTCGGCGGAGTCGGCCGGACCGACGTGGAGCTGTTCGATCCCGCGACGGAGCAGTTCGTCACCAGCCGGGCCGCGCGGTCGCTCAGTGACTTCGGCGGCGCGCCGCTGCCCGACGGCAACGTCCTGCTCGTCGACGGCGTCAACGACGGCATCTTCGACTACCTGACCGAGCAATACTACGACGTGCAGAAGACCTACTCCGGCGGCCTCGTGCGGTTCCCGGTCCTTGTGCCGCTGCCGGACGGCAGGGTGTTCGTCTGCGGCGGACAGGACGTCAACTCGCGCGCCAAGGTCGCGTGCGGCCTGTTCGATCCCCGTCGGCTCCAGTTCGACGGCCTGGGCGATCTGGCGATCGGCCGCGCGTTCCACAGCGCGGTGATGGTCAACGATCGCCAGGCGCTGATCGCCGGCGGCTACGGCTACGTGCCGGGTGTCATGGTGCAGACGGCGCTCGATTCGCTGGAGTTGTTCGACACCGTCGCGGGTCGGTCCGCCCGCATTCGGACGTCGCTGCTGCAGGCTCGCTACGCCCATTGCAGCGTGAAGCTGCCCGACGGGCGGGTGCTGATCCTGGGCGGCACGCGGTCGAACGCCGAGAACTGGCTTGCCAGCACGGAGATCTTCGACCCCAACGCGTCGACGATCAGCGCGGGCCCCTCGCTGGGGCTGGGACGCAGCGGCGCGGCGACGGCCGTATTGCCCAGCGGGCGGATCGCGATCTTCGGCGGCAACTTCAACGCCCGCGCGGTCGAGATCTACTGCCCCGACGCCGGGACGTTCGAACTGGCTCCCATCCTGATGCTCAGCCCTCGCTGGACGGGTTTCACCGCGACGGCCCTGGAGTCAGGCGCGGTGCTCGTCGTCGGCGGCCGGGTGAACGCCGGTTCGCAGGTGCTCCAGAGCGCCGAGATCTTCGAGGAAGTGGAAACCGAGACGCCTTCCGCTCCGGCGATGACCGCCGCTTCGATCCATTCGCTCCTGAGCGATCGCGACCCCAGCGTCGTGGCCCAAACGACCGAATGGCTCGAAGGCCTGGGGCCGCAAGTCGTACCGATCCTGGAGACGTTGACGCTGGAGGCGTCGGACGTGGCCCGGCAGGCCCAGAGTATCCTCGACACGATTGAGGCCGGGAGCTATCCCGAGGTCTGGTGCGTGGAGGTGTGGAACGCCGAGGGTCGGCAGGACACGGTGTGGCTGGACAGCTTCGACTGCCCCGACCAGTACGACGCGGCCAATCCCGATCAGCACGTCCGCTCCGTTCTCCGCGTGACGGAAGGGGCGGACTTTACGCACGTGGTGGTGCGGTTCCCGACATACGCCTCCCATGAGGCCCGCGTCAAGCTGTTCAACCTCGTCGGCTGGACCGGGATCGCCAAGGTCGTCCTGGGCGAGAGCCTCACCGAGCAGGAACTGGCCCGCGTGGTCGGCCCGGTCGGCAAGTGACATAAGCGACGCGGCCCTGCCGAACTGAGCCGGCGACGCGGCGTCTCTTCTCGTACAGTCTGCAATCCCACACGAAGGGACATGGTTCTCGGTGCGCATTTGAAGGGAACACTCTCTCCGTTGCGCGCATCTGAAGAATCGACCGGAGCGAATCGCGGCGAGGTTCCGGACCCGAAGCGCCGCTCGCAGACCGACTGCGAACGGCCAGTGGCGAAGGAGTGCGGACATGAGAGGCTATCGTTTCCCCATCATCGCGGTGTTC
>JAAYVJ010000597.1 GCA_012517265.1 Planctomycetota bacterium
ATGGGGCAAGCGGCTGATGTCTTTCCAGGTCGACGACATCCCGGTCGCGAGTTTGTGCAAATACGATGAGGAACGGTGGGGGAGCCAGACGATTCGATTCCTGACCTTCGCCAACGACAAGGAGCACAAGCTCGGCGAGACTCCGCTGCCGGATGGGATGGTTCGCATCTACGGCCGGGCGGACGACCAGGGGCATTTGTCCTACGTCGGCGGGATGGGCGTCAAGTACATCCCCGTGGGCGACGAGGTCGAGTTGGGGTTGGGCTCAGCCCGACTGGTCGAAGTCAAGCCTTCGCTGATGGACTACCGAACCGCGAATCACTCGTTCGACGCCAAGGGCAACATCAACGGCTGGGACGAGGTTCGGACCTGGAAGGTCGAGGTCGTCAACGCCCGCGCGCTGCCGGTGCAGGTCGAGGTGACTCGCGGGTTCGAGACGCCGTACTGGGCGCTCAAGCCGACCGACGGCAGCCCGATCTATCGCAAACACGACGCGACGCACGCCCGCTTCGAGCTGACCGTTCCGCCGCGACAAACACAAGTTTTCGAATACGAAGTGACGACATACCATGGTGTTCGCGAGCAGTCGCTCGTGAATGGGGAACTGAACTGAAGAATAAGAGTGTTTTGCCACAGAGGACACAGAGGGCACAGAGAAGAATGAAGGGAAGAATCGAAGTAGATAAGGAGGAAAGAATCGAGAATCGGCCTTCTTGCGTTCTCGTCTCCTTTCCTTTCATTTCTCTGTGATCTCTGTGCCCTCTGTGGCCAACTTTCTTTCAGGAGATGATTATGAACGCAAAACGTGCCGTAGTGATTGGTGTTCTGGCTCTGCTGTGCATCGCGGCGGCGGCGCAGGCGAGGATCAAGCTGGTCGCGCTGCCCGAGCGGGCCGCGACCGTGATTCGGCTGGACAATCCCAACGCGACCCTCATCGAAGAGGAACGCGTGCTCACGCTCCAGAAGGGCCTCAACAAGGTCGATTTCTCGTGGAAGGGCGTGCAGATCGATGAAGACTCCATCCGCCTGGAGAGCCTCAACCATCCGGCCGACGTGACCCTGTTGAGCATCAGCTACCCGCCGGGCGAGTCGGCCCTGGTCTGGGAGATCAACAGCACAGGCGACTTCGCCGAGACGGTCCGCATCAGCTATCTGCTGAGCAATATCGACCGGCTCATCACCTACAAGGCCGTCGCCAACAAAGCCGAGACGTTCGTGGACCTCAAGAGCTACCTGGTCCTCCGCAACTTCTCCGGCGAGGACTTCGAGAAGGCCCGCGTCCTGCTCGACTACGGCGAGGCCTTCGAGCAGGGCATCGACCACGAGGAGACCAAGCAGATGCTGTTCCTGAGCGAGCCCAACGTCCCGGTCCGCAAGATCTGGACGTTCGACGCCGCGAATTTGCCGTGGGACCCCGAGCAGCTCAACAATCAGAACGTGGGCATCCCGGTGAGCTACGAGGTCGTCAATAGCGACAAGGCCGGCCTGGGCAAGTTCGCCCTGTGGGGTGGCAAGGCACGCCTCTTCCAGCAGGACGGCCACGGCTCGACGATCTTCCTGGGCGAGGACAACGCCTCGCTGGTGCCGGTCGGCGAGAAGATGGAGTTCTACATCGGCGACAGCCGGGACATCGTCGTCACCCAGCGGAAGATGAAGGACGGCAAGATCGAGATCCGCAAGAACAACGAGGGCGCCATCGTTCTGTACGACACCGATGAACTCATCATGGCCAAGATCGAGAACTTCAAGGACAGCCCGGCCGTGCTGACGATGATCCAGCACATCCCCGGCCAGTGGGACATGGAAGAGTGCAGCCTCAAGTACACGAAGAAGGACGCCTCGACGCTCAAGTTCGAGATCGAGTTGCCGGCCCGGACCGAGAAGGGCCCCGGCGTCAAAGAGCTGACGATGCACTATCACCGCCGCAACGTCCGGCCGTAAGAAAGACGATTGGCCACAGAGGGCACAGAGAACACAGAGAAAACCGCGGTCTCTTTGTTCTTTCAGCTCTGTGTCCTCTGTGCTCTCTGTGGCATCAATAGAAAGGCATTGGAGAAATCCCATGAATCGAATAAGCGTACTACTGATGGTTCTTGCGACCGCCGGGGCGAC
>JAAYVJ010000090.1 GCA_012517265.1 Planctomycetota bacterium
TATTAGACAGATTCTGCTTTGGGAGAAGATCGAGCCCGGGCTGAAAGACAACGGAGCCGAGAATGGTGTGGTTTCTCGATAGGGCGGCGGCCCTTCGCATTTCCTAAGGGGGTTATTGCGGCTTCGGCGTCGGGTTTGAGAGAGAGGGCGTTCTTCGCACGCCCAATCGCTTCTTCACGTGCGGATCTCATCCGCTGCGCTGGCGGTCTGTCGTTTGGACACTGTTTGGATGTGCACGTGAGTAAGAACCAGAACGTACGTTCGCCCCGGAAACCACAGCGAACGAAGTCCGCGGTCGTTCCTCCGAAGGGACACAACCCTCGGAATGCACTGACTTTCTGCGCCTTTTTGGCGGTGACGCTGGCGGTGGTCGGCCTTGTCGCATGGGCTGTGCGATCGGCGTTCTCTTCACGCCGGCAGGGCCAGGTCGGAGGATCGTCGGTCGGGGCCGTCGCTCCTTTGTCGCGGCTCATCCCCAGCCTGGACTCCGTTCTGACCGAGAGCCGTCTTATTCTGCTGGGGCAGCGACCCGAGGGCGACGCCACCTGCATCACGCGAGATCTTCAGGACGGCCGGGTGGTTCTCCAGGGCAGCCCCGCCGGCGGGATCGGGCTGCGAATGGTGGCGTTCTACAACCAGTCGGCCGAGAGTCCTCTGGCCCTGTACAGATGGTCCCAGGACACATTGCGGGCGTTTCTTCGGGCGCAGCGCAAGGCGAACGCCTCGGTTCGGGCCGAAGCGGAGAAGCTGGCGGCCGCGGCCCGCGATCTGGCTGCGACGGTTCGTGCGGGGACTCCGCCTGCGGTCGACGGCGGTTCGAGTCTTCCGGCCTGGCCTGCGGAGTGCCTCCGCCGGCTGGCCTCGTCGGTCGAGGCGGGGGACGCTGCGTCGGCAGGGATTTGGGCCGACGAGCTGGCTTGTGCGACCTTCGCCCTGGCCGATCTGCACCGTTGGCTGAACGTGCTCTTGGACAGCCATCTGACCTCCCTGGATTTCCAGGCCCAGTGCCGAACCGCGTTCGAGTGGGCAGGATCCTCTGCGGAGAGACCCCGGGAGGATCAGGACTCCTGCCTGCCGGCCGCCGGACAGATGGTGGCTTGGTGCGTGAATTACCTGGAGGTCGAGCGGCAGGCAGAGGGGCTGTTTGGCCCGGATAGGACCTGGATCGCGACGGTCGGTTCCCAGGATTTGTCGAACTCGCCGGCCGCCCGCTGGATGCCGCCGGACGTTCGCCGGGCGTTCCTGGCCGTGCGGGAGCGTCTGTTGCCGACGACCCGGGAAGTCTGGGATCGGGCGGCCCGGACGCCCTTGGAGCGGTCCTACCTCGCCAACATGCTCTTTCGCGCCGCGTCGACCGGCACGCTCGAACGGATGTCCACGGTCTTGCAGCGGTTCGAGCAGATCCACCAGACCGTGACGATGGCGGAACTGATGGACGTGTTGTTCTACCGCGCCGGCCTCTACAGCAGCGGTTTCCCTTGGTCCGACCGGTACGATCCTCGGATCGTCAACGCGGCCGGTTCGGTCACGGCCCCAAAGGATCTGGCCATCCTGCGGGCTCACCGTCTAGTGAACAGCCTTCTGAAGGGATGGGAGAACTACCTCGGCGGCATTCCGACTCTCGCCCAGTGCCTGGACGCCGGTAAGTTCGACTGCGTGCGAGGCACCGACCTGCTCGGCGCCCTCTACCGCGGGGCGGGCCAGGGCGGGTATTTCGTCGTCCGGCTCAGTTGCGGCATCGTCGGGCACAGCGTCGGCGCGGTCCCCATCGACGAGGCCGGCAAAGGGGGGGTGTTGATCGTGGATTGCCTCGACTCCCAGACCCCCAGCGAGACGTGGCCCGCGGCCTTCTTCCACGGCCTGTCCTGGCCTGTAGGTTATCCGGGGGTCAAAGGGCGGCTCTTCTCGGCCGAACTGTACGCACGGGGTCTGGACGGCTGCGTGTTCGCCGAGGGGTACGTGGTCCGGGGCGAACACGCCGGCCAATGGATCCGAGCGGCTCTGCCGTACCTTCCCGGCGGCGAGGAGGCCGCCTCAGCGAAGGTCTTCGACGGGCCGTACCCGGAGTAGAACGTCTCCTTTTTCCCACACAAGTGCGACGGATGCGTCGCCCCTACGGGATGGCCTCGCCGCTGCCGATGAGGGCGATGTTCGGACGGGGCGGAGCCGCCATGTCCTGGCCGAGAAAGAAGCTCGTGTGCGGCGGCTTGTTGTAGACCACGTTCTGCCAGGCGACAGACAGGCGGTATTGCGGGTCGTGCATCAGGGTGTAGAGCCGGTGCTCCGTCGGGATGGTCGTGGTGTAGAGCCGCAAAGACTTGCCGTCCCGGGCGGTCATCAGCATCTCTTCTCGCCAGTCGCCCACGAGGTCGGCCGTGAGGTTCGGGCCGCGTCCCCCGAGGCGGGCCCCGGTGGCGAAGATCCTCTCTTCGGCGTTCGTCTGCCAGTTCCACTTCGTGACGCTCGAACCGGAGACCAGCTCGCGGAGCAGGTCTCCGTCCCACCAGATCACGAAATCGCTCGAACGCGGGCCCGGCCCGATCGGGTTGCCGGCGACGTCCCGCAGACCGCCGGGGCCGCCCCAGACCTCGCAGCCGCGATGACGCGGGTCGATGTCGGCCGCGACGCCTGTGCTGATATCCACGCCGGGATGCTGTTTCCAGAGGGTCTCGCCCGTCCTGGCGTCGTGCATCGCGATGCCGGGGCTCTGGAATCGGACTGTGTCATCCTCGTTTTCATGGACGGTCAGGACCTCCAATCCCGGCCGATTCGGGTCCAGGTCGCTGATGTGCATCGAATCGCCGTGCCGGAAACCGGTGGAGTAGAGGCCCTTGCCGTTGTCGTCGATGGTCATCGCGTGGTAGACGATCTCGTCCCGGCCGTCGCCGTCCACGTCGGCCACCGAGAGCGAGTGGCCGCCCATGCCGGAGAAGGGCGATGCGTCGGAGAAGGGGGGCCGGCTGATGCCGGAATCGAAGACCCAGCGGTTTGTCAGCTCGCCGTTGCGCCAATCCCAGGCGGCTATTACGATCCGGCCGTACACCCCGCGGCACATCACGACGCTGGGTCGCACGCCGTCCAGGTAGGCGACGCAGGCCAGGAAGCGATCGCAGCGGTTGCCGTAGCTGTCGTTGCCGCCGTTGCCGCCGATGCCGCCCCAGCCGTCGATGGGGTCGCGAGGGGGGATGTAGTCGACCGTCTTGAGCGCGGCGCCGGTCCGGCCATCGAAGACGGTCAGGTACTCAGGGCCGTCGAGGATTCGCCCGTCGGTCTTGTCGCCGGGTTTGTGGGTACGCCAGTCCTTGTCCTTGTCGCCGAGGATCATACCCCGGCCATCCTTGGTGCCGTCGGCGGTCTTGCAGACCATCTCCGCCCGGCCGTCGCCATCGAGGTCGTAAACCATGAATTGCGTGTAATGCTCGCCCTCGCGGATGTTGATCCCCAGGTCGATCCGCCAGAGCTGCGTGCCGTCGAGCTTGTAGGCGTCAAGAACCGGGGTTCCGGTCACGCCGGCGAAGGAATTGTCGCGTCCGCGGGAGGCCTGGTGCAGGATGATTTCGTATTCTCCGTCGCCGTCGAGGTCGCCCACGGAGGCGTCGCCCGGGCGATAGTCGGCGATCGGTTGGATCGGGATTTCGAGATAAGTGTCGTCCCAGGCTCGGGCCGGCTTGGAAGCGGCCAGCTCTCTGCCCTGTAGGATCGGTCGGACGAAGTATCGCAAGACCTGATTCGGATCGGCGTGGGTGTCGACGTGGTTGGTGGCCCCCGCCAGGGGAGCCTCGTTGACTCTAGCCGGGGCGCTGTCGCCCTCGATACGGTACAGGTTGAAGGCGATCGGCTCAGGATCGGTCCCGAAGAGTCGCCAGCCGACGTAAACGCCGCCCGGCTGTTTGACGGCCACGACCCCGCGGGTGAGATTCTCCATCTGCCGGGGTGTCCCAGTGGAGAGATTTGTCATAAGTCCCGTTCCCAGAACGATTTGAATCGCAAGATGCATCATCGCTGTGACTCCCATTGCCAGGTTGCCGCGCCGGGGGCTGGCCCTCGAAGTCCGGCCGTGCGAGGCATACGCGGCGAATTGTATCATCGGAAAGCATGTCGCGACAGCGAGAAACCGGCTTTCCAGGTCTGTCCTGGGCCATGGCTGCCGGGGGTGATGGAGAAGGGACACAAACCGCACGATTTTCATCTAAAGAATGTGGTTGCATATGCCTATAATAGTTAAAATAGGCGGGTATTGCCTTCGTCGCGATGGGTATTTTCGTCGGATCGAGTGAATCGGTCCCGTGTGGGCAGTGAGATCCGGCGGACTGAAGATTATAGGAGGACTGAATCATGCGTGACGCGAGTGCTTTCCTTTGGCAACCTTCGGCGAGGATTCCGGTTGTGCTCCTTGTCGTCGCGGCCCTCGTCTCGGCCGCCCAGGCTGGGACGCTGACCATTGTGGATCTGCCTGTCACAGGCACCGACGCAGCCATCGGCATCAGTGCCGACAAGATCTACACACACACGTTCGATTTCGGGTCGAATGCCCCGGTCACCATCAACGGCGTGGCCTTCGAACAAGGACCGACCGCCTCGATCACTGCGGCTTTCAATGGCACCAGCAAGCAGGGCTTTGCCTACACCATCACGGACACCCGGTCCTCCGTTTCCGTCGCGATCCACGCCGGCAGCGACACTGCCTCGCAGGCCGACGGCGACTCGCGGGGACTGCTGACGGACATGATCTATCACAGCAGTTCGACGACCATCGGCGCCGGAGTTCAACTGACCCTTTCCGGCCTGACGCCGGGCATGATGTACTCGACTCGGTATTATTACCGCTCCTGGGGCAGCGGCGCGACGGCCCGGACGATCACCATCCAGGGCGACGGCGGCCATAACGGCGTCTTCTCCGACGTGATCGACGTCGAGATCGACGGCGGCGGCGCCCACTACCTGGACTACACGTTCGTCGCCGACGACGCCGACGTGACGATGAGGTTCCTGACGAACGACAACAACAACGGCGTGCACCTCTACGGCATCACCAACGAAATGGTCCCCAGCGGCATGGCCATCAGACCCGTTCCTGCGGACAAGGCCACCGATGTTTACCGGGAAGCTGTTCTGTCCTGGGGCGCCGGCGACGGCGCCGTGACCCACGACGTCTACTTCGGCCTTTCCGCAACCGACGTCGATGCCGCCACTTCGGCCGATCCCAGAGGGGTACTCGTCAGCGCAGGCCAGGACCAGGCCACCTTCGATCCGGGCCGGCTCGAACTTGGCAAGACCTATTTCTGGCGCGTGGATGAAGTCGGCGCCGCGCCGGCCTTTACGGTGAGCAAGGGCATGGTCTGGAGTTTCACGGTCGAGCCGGTTTCTTACGCGATTGGCGGCGCTTCGATCACGGCCACCGCGTCCAGCGTCAGCCTGGCCACCATGGGCCCCGGCAAGACCGTCGACGGCTCCGGCCTGAACGCCTCGGATCAGCACTCCACCGGCGGCGATGCGATGTGGCTCAGCGCGATGAACGATGCGCAGCCGTGGATCCAGTTCGCATTCGACAAGGTCTACAAACTGGACAAGATGCTGGTGTGGAACGCCAACCAGGCGGCCGAGCCCGCCATCGGCTGGGGCATCAAGGCGGCGACCGTCGAGGTGTCTCTCGACGGCCAAAGCTGGACGTCCCTGGGCGAGTTCGAGTTTGCACAGGCCTCGGGTGCGGCGACTTACACCGCCAACACGACCGTCGATCTCGGCGGCGCCGCGGCCCGGTACGTGAAAGTGTCGATCGCCAGCAACTGGGGCGGGGTCGTCAAGCAGTACGGTTTGAGCGAGGTCCGTTTCTTCCAGATCCCGACGGCGGCCGCCAAGCCGAGCCCGGCTTCCGGCGCCTCCGGCCTGGCTCCTGAAGTGACCCTCTCTTGGCGGCCTGGACGCGACGCGGGCTCGCACCAGGTGTTCCTGGGAACCGACGCCACCAATCTGCCTCTGGTCGCCACGGTGACCGAGAACTCGTACGAGACGGAAGTGGCCCTCGGAACCACCTACTACTGGAAGGTGGTCGAGGTCAACGACTCCCAGACGCCCAGCGCGTGGGAAGGCCCGGTGTGGAGCTTCTCCACCGCCCGCTCCATTCTGGTCGAGGATTTTGAAAGCTACAATGACAACATGGACGCCGAGGGCGCGATCTTCCAGACTTGGCTCGACGGTTTCGAGAATCCCGCCAACGGCTCGATCGTCGGCTACGGCCAGGCGCCCTTTGCCGAGAAGACGATCGCCTTTGGCACACAGTCCATGCCGTTCGCGTATGACAACAGCGCCGGCGCCTCGTATTCCGAGGCCGAGCGAACCCTCGATGCCCAGGACTGGACCAAGTTCGGGCTCAAGGGCCTGTCGCTCTACTTCTTCGGCAACGCCGCCAACACCGGAGCCGGAAAGCTCTACGTCAAGATCAACAACACCAAGGTCGTCTACGGCGGCGCAACTTCGGACCTGACCGTCGGCGTCTGGATGCCCTGGACGATCGATCTGGCTTCCACCGGCGTCAACCTCAAGAAGGTGACGAAGCTGGCGGTCGGCGTCGAAGGCGCCGGCGCCAAGGGCAGCCTGTTCATCGATGAGATTCGCCTGCTCCCCAGCGTCGCCGGGACGGTGACGCCCGTCGACCCGGGCACGACCGGTCTGGTCGCCTACTACAAGTTCGACGGCGACGCCAAGGACTCGGCCGGCACGCATCACGCGACGCCGAGCGGCTCGCCGGGCTATGGCGCCGGCAAGGTCGGCCAAGCCCTGAACATGACTGCGGACGGCCAGTACGTCACGGTTCCGTACTCCGCGGACCTGGCGATGAACACCTTCAGCGCCGCGGCCTGGGTCAATGTCTCCGATGTGTCGGCTCTCCGCGCCATTCTCGGAACGCGTTTCAACGGCGACAACACCTTCGACATGAAGGTCGAGGCGACCCGCGTTCACGGGGACATCGGCGACGGCAGCGTCTGGTTGAACACCTCCGTTGACGTCACGGCCGCCCAGGGCGGCGTTCTGCCGACCGGTGTTTGGCACCACATCGTCTACGTGATCGATGACGCCAGCGACACCGCGAAGATCTACCTCAA
>JAAYVJ010000091.1 GCA_012517265.1 Planctomycetota bacterium
GCCCTCAGCGGCGGCGTCTTCTGCAACCGTTTCCTCACGAGTCGGCTGGTTTCCAGGCTGAAACAGGCGGGATTCGTTGTGCTCTTGAACCGCGACGTCCCCGCCAACGACGGCGGCCTGTCGCTCGGCCAGGCGGCGGTCGCCTCCGCAATCCTGCGAAAAGAAATCGCGGGGGATTTGTAACTGGCGACGCTCCCGAGCATCCAAAAGGGGAGAAAGGGAACGTCAGATGGACAAAGAGAGCCAGTTCAAGGCGATTTGGCAGGCCAACCGCGACAGAATCTACCGCGTCTGTTGCGGCTATGTCCGGGATGAAGACGTGCGTCAAGACCTGTTTCAGACCGTTCTGCTGCACGTCTGGGAGAGCCTGGAGACGTACCGGGGCGACTCGCAGGTCGGCACATGGGTGTTTCGGATCACGGTCAACACGTGCCTGGGCTACCTTCGGACCCGGCGTCGTCAGCAGAACCTTTGGACTCAGAGGGGGGAGGATGCCGGACGTGTTGGAAACGGCCTCGCCCCCTGTCCCACGGAAGTCTGCGGCATGCGGGACGACATCGAGCGGCTCTACATCTGCATTCATCAACTGCCGCCCGTGGAGCGGATGCTGATCTCGCTGCATCTTGAGGAAATGGGCACGGAGGAAATGGCGGACGTCCTGGGCCTTTCGCCCGACCACGTGCGGGTCAAGATTCACCGCGTCAAGAAAGTGTTGAGGGGGATTTGGGAAAGGACCGGCGATGGAATGGAATGATCTGAAGAATGAGTTGGGAAAGGTCGGGGCGCCGGACATGCGACTTGGCTCGGCGGATTCGGCCGCCGGCTGCGGAGGCGACGATCTGATCTCGCGGCTGAGGGCTCGCGACGCTGAGGAGGCAGCGAGACTCAAGCAGGCGCGCATTCTGTTCTGCGTGGCTGCAGGGTTCATGGCGTTCGCATTCCTCGGGATCGCCTCGATTCCTTCTCAGCCTCTGTACGCCCCGCGCGTTCTTCATCAGGGAGTCCTGCTGGCTGCGTTTGTCTACATCGCGTGGGCTCTCAGAAGGAAGCTGCGGAACCTCGCGAAGGTGGATTACGCGCAGCCCGTCCGCTCCTTCCTCGAACAGGCGGAACAGCGCTACATCTTCATGAGACCCGCCGACTACGTAGTCACGCTTCTCGGGCTGCTTCTCCTGGGGCTCGGCAGTGCCCCCTATGTCGTTGGCCTGCTCCTGCGCCGGTACATCGGACCGGAGCAGTATCTCGCGGCGGTTGTTCTCTACGGCCTTTTCTATGTCTTGGTGTGTGCAATGGGCCTCTGGTTTACACGACGGGACTGGGAACGAGACAAATTGCCGTTGTTGGCCGACATTCGCAGGATGAAAGACGCCTTGAAAGAGGAGCCCGCCGACGAGGCGTCATGACGGTCGCTGTTCCCGCATTGGTGAATTGACCGGGGCCTCGTCTGCCTGTAGAATGAGATTTCTGATCGATCCTGGATCCGCGCAAATCGATGGTCGAGTCATAGCTGGGAATCCGTGTGAGGCAACTGGGACAGGTAGGAAAGCATGTGTTTGGCGATACCGGCGAGAATAGTTGAGTTGGACCAGGACAAGGCGGTGGTCGATGCGATGGGCAACCGCTGGAAGGCCAAGACCACGCTGTTGCCCGAGGTCAAGCTGGGGGACATCGTGCTGGTGCACGCCGGGTTCGCCATCTCGCTCGTCGACGAGGAGGAGGCGAAGAAAACCTGGGATCTCTTCGCCGAGATCGAGGATTTCGAGAACACCCAGAACAAGGTTTCCGGATAGCAGGCATGTTGGACAGGATCGACCGAGCGAGAAAAACAATCGACGAAGCCTGCCGCAGCGTCGGCCGGCAGATCACCGTCATGGAGGTCTGCGGGACGCACACCGTCTCGATCTTTCGCAGCGGAATCCGATCCCTTCTGCCCGAGAGGCTCAAGCTGCTTTCGGGGCCGGGGTGCCCCGTGTGCGTCACCGACCAGGGATACATCGACGCCGTGATGCACCTGGCAGATCGGGACGACTGCCTGATCGCCACCTACGGCGACATGATTCGCGTGCCCGGCAGCGACGGCTCGCTCGAAACACGGGCGGTCAGAGGCAATGTGCGAGTGGTTCTGAGCAGCGAGGATGCCCTGCAACTGGCCCGCGACAACCCGAACAAGTCGGTGGTGTTCATCGCCGTCGGGTTCGAGACGACAGCCCCTGCGACCGCGGTCGTCGTGAAGGAGGCTGCGGCCGAGGGCATCGAGAATTTCTTCGTTCTCAGTGGCCACAAGCTGGTTCTGCCCGCCATGCGGGCCCTCCTGGGCGGGATGAACGACCGCGTCGATGCGTTTCTCTGTCCCGGACACGTGAGCGTCATCATCGGCTGGGGCGCCTTCGCGGAGATCGTGGCCGACTACGGCCGTCCCTGCGTCGTGGCGGGCTTCGAGCCCGTGCAGATCGTCGAGGCCCTGGCGGAGATCTGCCGGCAATTGGCGGCCGGCAAACCCGAGTTGAGGTCGCTCTACGGCGCGGTGGTGACCGAGAAGGGCAATCTCGCGGCGCAACGCATCATCGCAGAGTGCTTCGAGCCGGTCGACGGCTACTGGCGCGGCCTCGGCAAGATCGCCGCGAGCACGCTCGCCCTCAGAGAGCAGTACAAGCGGTTCGATGCCTTCGAGCGGTTCGGCCTCGCGGCCGGGCCGGGCCGGGAGATCCCCGGATGTCGGTGCGGCGAGGTCCTGTGCGGGCTGATCGACCCGGTGGAGTGCCCCTTGTTCGCCTCGCAATGCACGCCGCAAGCGCCGATCGGTCCCTGCATGGTCAGTTCCGAGGGGACCTGTTCCGCGTGGTTCAAGTACGGCCGGAGGACATGACACACCCATGACGTCCGATCCAGAGAGAATTCTGCTCGCCCACGGCGGCGGCGGCCAGCTCATGAGCCGGCTCATTCACGAGCGCATCCTGCCGCGATTCCAGAACGAA
>JAAYVJ010000598.1 GCA_012517265.1 Planctomycetota bacterium
AGCAGCAAGACGCCGGAGGCCATCAGGATCAGCAGAATAGTCATGTCCAGCACTCCTGAAAACAAGGCATGTAGGTTGTTCAACATCAGTATACACCCGCCCCGGCGAAAGAAAAGACCCCAATTCGCCACAGAGTCACAGGGGCCACCGAGAAGACAGAAGACCGACACAAGGACCGACACCCCGTAGGGGCGACGCATGCGTCGCCCTCTTCCCACCGCGGACAAAGAAACCGCTGATGAACGCCGATGAACGCGGTTTGGACGGGCGGAGGGAGTCTTCGACGGGGCACGAACCCCGAGCGACGAACGACGTGGCCGCCGGCCGCGCGCGACCGCTTTACGCCTCACGAGTCCCGCTGCACGCTCTTTTCCCCTTGTTCGTTCCCGCCTGTTCCTGTACACTATCCCCATCGCGACACCGAGGACGAACGACAAGCAAATCGAAGCCCGAGACAGGTTATCTGGATTGCGCCCATGAAGAAGCTGCACATCTACGTGGATACGTCAGTCATCGGCGGTTGCGAGGATGAGGAGTTCTCCGACATCTCCTTGGGTTTGTGGTCGCGGTTCAAATCGGGGGCGTTCACGCTCGTCGTTTCGGATCTGACCATCCAGGAATTGGCAGGCGCGCCGGCGAGCGTGCGGCGGCACCTTCAAGACGTTCCTGAGAGCCACCAGGTCCAGATCGGTCTGACCGAGGAGGTCAAGGAACTGGCGGACGCCTATCTTGCTCATGGGGTAGTGGGACCGGGCTCCTTGGCTGACGCACTTCACGTGGCCCTGGCCACGGTGGCCGGTGTGGACATATTGGTCAGTTGGAACTTCAAACACATCGTAAACTTTGGTAGAATAAGTCTGTTCAACGCGGTGAACCTTGAACGAGGATACGGCCGGATCGAGATCCGAACGCCCGCAGAGGTGTTGTATGAAGGGCAAGAAGAAGACGTTTGACGCGGTCGCGTTCATGCGAGAGCGACGCGAAGAGTTGTCCCGTGCCTACGCGGGCCTGACCGCCGAGCAGATCGAGGAGCGAGTCCAGCAATCGTTGAAGGACGATCCCCTGTGGCAGGCCCACAAACAGACTTCATCGAGAAAGAAAGCAGGCGGCTATCCATAGTCGTCGCGGGGGCTCGGTCCAGCCGACGCATCGACGCATCTACGCTTTCACGCTTCCACGCGGCGTCCCGCCGCACTTTTTCCTTGTCACTTTTCACCTGTTCCTCTATACTACTCCCAGCGCGACACCGATGGACGAACGACAAACGTGTTGGAGAATTGAGACCGTTTGTTCGAATGTGGAGAGGCAAATGAGTGCGATGGGTGCAGGAATCGGGGAGCCTGAGAGGAAGGGCGGACGAAGAAAGAAAGACAGACCCCGAGTACCACAATTTCACCGCGACCAACGTTAAAGCGTAAACAAGGGGTGACTCTGATGTTCCCCCTGATGTCTCCCCTAGATGGTGCAGAGCACCCAGGACAATGCAAAGGAGAACCTCATGGACAATCCTATCGCGGTGCGATCGCGCAGTCGAAGGGAGTTTCTGACACGGTCCGTGCCGACTGGGGCGTTGTGTGCCTTCGTCGCTGGTTCGGTCGCTTCGGCTGAAGAGAAGAGTAGCCCTTCCGCGGAGCCTGCCGCCGGCGCCTCTGCGGGGGTTAGCGAGCAGACGGCTCCGAAACTCGAGCAGATGCTGCACCGGTACGCCGATGTGGTCGTGAAAGTGGGGCTCAACCTCAGGGCCGGGCAACGGCTCCTCATCGTGGCTCCCCTGGAGACAGCGCCTTTGGTCCGCCAGGTCACGATCAGCGCCTACCGGGCCGGGGCACGGCTGGTGGACGCGGTCTGGGGGGATCAGCAGATGAACCTGCTGCGGTTTCAGCACGCCCCCCGCGATTCGTTCCGCGAATTTCCCGACTGGCCGGCCAAGGCCACTCTCGAATATCTCGACCGGGGGGACGCCTTCCTGCACATCATGGCCGAGGATCCCGACCTGCTCAGCGGTCAGGATCCGCAGCTTGTGGCGGCTTCCGCACAGGCAATGATGGAGAAACTCGGGCCGGTCATAGACCGCATGGCGAGGAACAGCACGAATTGGCTGGTCATTGGCGCCGCTGTGGAAGGGTGGGCGGCCAAAGTCTTTCCGCATCTGGTTCCGGCGCAACGCCAGATGTGTCTGTGGGACGCCATCTTTCAGGTCTGTCGTTTGAACAACCCCGAACCGGTCTCCGCGTGGCGGGATCATCTCGCGGAGTTGCAGGCCCGGTGCGACTACCTGGATCGCAGGCACTATGCCGGCTTGAAGTACGCGGCTCCAGGAACAGATTTGACCGTGGGGCTGCCCGATGGGCATGTCTGGCGGAACGCGCGCGTCACAACCGGCAATGGGATCGCCTGCGTCCTGAATATGCCGACGGAGGAGGTGTTCACGCTGCCCCACAAGGATCGCGCCGAGGGGGTCGTTCGTGCTTCCAAGCCCCTGAGTTACCAGGGCATGATGATCGAGAATTTTGCCTTCCGTCTCTCGCAGGGGCGCGTCGTCGAAGTGACGGCGTCGAAGGGCAAGGAACTTCTCCAGAACCTGATCGCCCACGTGGAGGGGGCCTCCCGGCTCGGCGAAGTCGCCCTGGTCCCTAATAGTTCTCCGGTCTCTCAGTCGGGCGTTCTTTTCTATAATGCCCTAATCGACGAAAACGCGGCCAGTCATATTGCCTTGGGTTTCGCTCCCAAGTTCACTTTACGGGGCGGTGAGACGATGTCTTCGGAGGAATTCGCGGCAGCTGGCGGCAATCAGAGTGATGAGCACGTGGATTTTATGGTCGGCTCGGACAGAATGGCGGTGGATGGAGTCCTAGCCAACGGCATCGCCGAGCCGATCATGCGTGACGGGGAATGGAGTTTCAGGGTGTAAGCACCGTCTGATATCAGGGCTTTGAGGGTCAGCAGGGGGCTTCGAGGGTCAGAGGCCGTCGCGGGAGGACGAAGTACTGCAGACGCGGATCGAGCCGCTGGAGCAGCGGTGCCACTGTCACGTGATTGACTTCGTCTACTCCCTTGCGCCGGGCGACGATCTGGTCATCAAAATCGACGTGAGACGCAGGGGCAAGCCCGACCGGCTGAAATCGATGGTGATGCGGGTGTCGTCGTGCCGTCGTCGTTTCGGCGAGGCCGGCAAGGGCCTGTTCAGCGTCACGGACGAGCAACTGCCGGACGGGCGTTTCTCCTGGTCCTTCGATTTTGACACCGGCGCGGGGTATGGCCTGTTCTGTACGGAGTACGCATACAAAGGAGACGGGCCGAATGACTATGAGGCGCAGGATCAGGCGACAGAGAAGCTGATCCTGCGAAGGACATCCGACAGCGGGGGCATCGACATTCGGGTATTCGCTCGAATCTGCAAGACGCAAACCCCACTGATGAATCCTACGCTCGACCCGCTGTATGCCGATGATTCGCAGCCTCAGGAAGAACACTGAGAGGGGAAGAGTAGGGTCAGAGTCTCTCGGTGGGGCAAGCCCCACCCTGCACATTTCGCTCGCTTCGCGTGCTTCGTGACCCTCGTGGTTTCATTGAGGAGCGGTGTGCGAAGCACACTCCACCGCCGACGCTTTCCTTTGCGGCCTCGGAGTCTCCGCGGTCCTGAACCCTCCTTCCTGATTCGCCGCGCAGGATCGCGAGCCCCACGCGGAAGCCGACAGTCCGCAAAAGCGGGATGTCCCCCTTGCGACTCTCATCTACGTGCCCACGGGCAGCGAACAACCGGCGGGGCGGGAACGTAGTATCTCTCAAGGAACGAGACTCGCAGGGGGTCATACAACCGCCCATCGGCCGGTTCTGTATGCATTCCCGTCTGCACCGATGTTCTTGGTGCGGTGTGTGTTATCCGACTTTGCGAAAGCCGTGAGTTGAGGTCGGAAGGACTACTTTTCGTGCAAGGAGAAACAGGTATGAGAGCTGGAATGTTGAGAGTGACGGCGGCGATGCTGCTGGCGTTCGGGGTGTCCGTTGCCGGCGCGGCGACGCAGACCACGCAGACGACACAGACGACGCACAAGGCCGGCAGGGCCCACAAGGCGACGGTGTCGCAGGTTCGCACGTACACCGGGACGGTGAAGGTCACGAAGGACAAGGCCGGGCAGGTCTCCGCGGTGCAACTGAGCACCGGCAAGATCGTGCCCCGCACGTATGCCATCGTCCTCGACAAGGAGGGCAAGGACCTTGCGGCGAACATGGACGCCAAACGCGTGCAGGTGAAGGGGACGCTGGAGAAACAATCGGGCAAGAACGTGCTGGTCGTCAAGGAATTCAGCTTGGTCCCGACGAAA
>JAAYVJ010000599.1 GCA_012517265.1 Planctomycetota bacterium
ACGAGCAGCTCGGGCGAGCCCAACTGCGCCGCCATCAGCCCGGGCTTCTTGAAAATGCCCGAGCCGATCATCGAGCCCACGCCGCAGGCGATCGCGGCGATCAGCCCCAGCTCGCGACTGAGTTCGTGATGATGCGTCTTCGGTGCGACGATTTCGGCCATAGAGCTCCTTGAAAAGTGGGGCTCATTGTAGTCCCCCGCCGCGACAAGATCAACGCGATACTCACCTCCTCTCGAAGTAAGCACGACGTTCTCCGATTTGAAATTCCTGATGCAAGGTATGCCCCCCGCTCTTGCTCCGATCTCCGTGGTCTCGGTATCCTCCGTGGTTCAAAACCCAAATTCTTCTTACCACGGAGAGCACGGAGGACACGGAGAATCAAATCATCATCACCGTGTCAGCCCTTGACACGAATGAACCCTCCCTCCGAAAAAGTACCCGACATCGTCCCGTTCCGCCGGCGTTGTGTTGAATATGCTGTCCCCAGAAGAGGCCCAGAATAGGCGTTGACTTCCCACGGAATGTGGATTAGAATAGCTATAGATATCAACATACAAGGGAGTCTACCATGCGAACGGTGCAGATGACATTGGACGAGGAACTGCTGGCCTCGGTTGACAAGGCAGCCAAGAAGCTCAAAACCACGCGATCGGGCTTCACTCGCAAGGCTCTGCGCGAAGCCCTGGATCGTCTCACGACAGCCGAGTTGGAAGAGAAGCATCGCCGGGGGTACGAGCAGAAACCGGTGCGCAAGGGAGAGTTCGATGTCTGGGAAAGGGAACAGGCGTGGGGAGACAAATGAAGCGAGGCGAAATCCGCTGGTACAGATTCCAGCCGCCCGACAAGCGGCGACCGGTGGTCATCCTGACCCGGGATTCCGTCATCGAGTACCTTGGCGAACTCACGGTGGCCCCGGTCACCTCTACGATTCGTGACATCCCGACCCAGGTTCTTCTGTCGGAACAGGACGGAATGCCGAGGGAATGCGCGGTCGATTGCGATCACATTCAGACCGTCGCCAAAGGCAAGATCGGCGCATCCATCACGGCACTCCCTGCGGGCAAGATGGAAGAGGTTCGGCAGGCCATTGCGTTCGCGCTGGATCTGTGAGCCAGTCTCCCGCTCTGTCTGCCCGCGGTCGTGTGAGGAATATCGTCCGCCTTGGGCCAATGGCATGGAGGGGTGACCTGCCGCCCCGCGAGTCGTGATCCGGGCGGCGGACCGTTTATCTCAGGGGCTCTGCCCCTGACACCCCGGCATTTTGCGCCTTACGCCAGCAGCATGAGAATGGAGGATAAGAGCCAGGCGCGATCGCAACGCAACAGTCGTTCCGGCGGGAAGACGCCTTGGGACCTTTCCAGAACAGCGGTCGTCACAACAGATCTGCGAAACTACCATGCTGCTGGCCCAACGCGAGAAATGCCGGGGGTCTGGGGGCGGGCCCCCAGGGACTCGGGCCAGTTCGCGGGACATCTCGCTTATTCGGCGTCGAGTTGAGTATGCCGTACCCGGAATAGCCTCTCTACAAGCAGCACGCAGGGTGTGCCGTGCACACCATCCCCAACCCCACGCGTTCCAGATTCGCGACGGGTCGAAGGACCGGACCGATCCGGAGTCCGCCGCAAGCGGCGGGAGTTTTCCGCGTTGAGGCCACCAGCAAAGAGGGTGCTGCGCACGCCTCTCGCATGATCCCCGCAAAATCACAAGCGAGCGTCCCGCCGCGTCT
>JAAYVJ010000600.1 GCA_012517265.1 Planctomycetota bacterium
GTCGAACGGTTTGTCAACCGCATCAAACATTTTCGTCGAGTCGCCACGCGCTATGACAAGACCAGCCGCAATTTCCTGGCATTTGTCCAGCTTGCGGCACTCCTTTGTTGGGTACCATGAATGTCAACACGACCTAGTTCCGGGCCGTCCATGTCCGCCGCGACTTCCGCCAGGCGGTCGGGAATGCGGATCTGCTGGGGACATTTCTCCAGGCACTTGCCGCACCGGACGCATTGGGACGCGTATCCCGGCTTGCCGTCGACTGTGTTGCCTCTGACGGAATTGGACATTCCCGGATTGTGAGTGAGAGAGTAGATTGGCCGTCACTTTTTGAAAGGGAATGTTCATGACGACACGACGACAGTTCACCGGTTCCGAGAAGATGCAGATCCTGCGGCTCCATCCGCTGGAGCACAAACCCATCTCCGAAGGCCGGAATCCGGACGTGTCCGTCCCTTCCTTCAGCACCAGGGGTGCTCCGCACACCCCCAAGCGGTACACTCCGCGAGGGCAGGTCCGTATCGGGTGCATCATTGGGTCCGCTCTGACTTCACACTTGAAACTCGATACTTCCAGCGCGTCAAGATAGCGCCTTGCGGCGTTGCTACGAACGAGTGTCCGTCGGGGGGTCTTTGGGGAGGAGATCGGGACGCCAGGCTTTCGTTCGTTCGAGGGACTGCCGGCGGCGCCAGGCGGCGATCTTGGCGTGGTCGCCGGAGAGGAGGATCTCGGGGACCCGCATGCCCCGGAAGACCTCGGGGCGGGTGTAGTGGGGGTATTCGAGCAGGCCCTCCGCGAAGGACTCGTCCTGGGCGGATTCCTCGTGGCCCAGGGCCCCAGGCAGCAGGCGAACGACGGCGTCGATCACGACCATGGCGGCCAACTCGCCGCCGTTGAGGACGTAGTCGCCGATGGAGATCTGCTCGGCGTTGAGGCCGATTCGGATCCGCTCGTCGAAGCCTTCATACCGGCCGGCGATCAGGATCAGTCGTTCTTCGCGGGCCAGCTCCTGGGCCTTGGCCTGGCGGAAGGGCTCGCCCTGCGGCGTCAGCATGATCACCCGGCCACGCGTGGGGGCGAGCTTCTCGACGTGCTCGAAGCAGTCGAACAGCGGCACGGGCATCAGGACCATCCCGGCTCCGCCGCCGTAGGGGCGGTCGTCGACCTTGTGGTACTTGTCGGTGGTGAAGTCGCGGATGTTGGCCAGCGCGATCGACACGATCCCCTCGTCCTGCGCGCGCTTCAAGATCGAGTGGTTCAGCGGAGACTCGAACATCTCCGGGAAGAGAGTAATTATGTCGATTCGCATGGGACAGCCCCTTCAAGAGTGTTCACCACAGAGACACGGAGGACACGGAGAATGAATGGGTATAACAAAGAAACGTAGGAAGGAAGCTCTGTTGGCTTACCTTCCTACGTTCGTTCTTCTCAGTGGACTCTGTGTCTCTGGGGTGAGTCCGTCGGGTTACGAAGCGGCCGGAGCTTCCGGCGGCTTGGCTGCTGCCGCTGCGGCGGCCTCTTCGGCTGCCTTCTTCTTCTCGGCCAGGACCCGTTCGGTCAGGGTGAACAGCTTGCCCTTCTTGTGCGCGAGCTTTCGGGCCTGGGCCATGCGGGCCGCCTTCTCCTCGGCGTACTTGTGCTTGATCCCGTTGCGAAGCAGAATCTCTGAAACCGTATCGCTGGGGACGGCGCCCTGGCCGAGCCAGAACTCGATGCGCTCGCGATTGATCACGATCTGCTTGGTGGCGTCCTTCTCGAGCGGGTCATAGTGCCCGAGCTTCTCGATGACGCGTCCGTCGCGAGGGGTGCGGGAATCGACCGCGTTGATTCGGAAGAACGGCCGATGCCGCCTGCCCATACGGGTGAGTCTGATCTTTACTGCCATGTCTGTCCTTTCGTTGACTGCCGGCTTCTGGAAAAA
>JAAYVJ010000092.1 GCA_012517265.1 Planctomycetota bacterium
ATCACGTCGACCCGGCGGATGTAGCGGCCCGTCGAGGCAAAGCCGGTCACCCGCTGCAAGGCCGCGACGGACATGGACTTGGCCGGCCCGTCGATGATCAGCAGCTTGCCGCCCTTGCGGACGAACGCCTCCAGGCTGCGGCCCACGTCGTCGGGAACGACATAGACCGCAGGAAGGACCAGGACGCTCCCGGCGGACAGACCCGCAATCGTCTCGGCCGGCACGGACATCGGGCGATAGCCCAGGCGGGTCAGCGAGGCCCGCGCCGACTCGAACGGGCTGTTCCCATACTCGCTCCGCGTCGCGGCGGTCGTCGTGATGTAGACCGGGGCGCGACCGGTGGTCCAGACTCCCAGCGTCAGCTTGACCGACTCGGCCACCGCCGGCGGCATGTCGTTCTCCGCACGCCAATTGAGCAGCAGGACCATGCCCTCGTCCAGCTTGTTCATCGCGATGGCGGGCGTTCCGTCGGAGAACTCGGCCAGGACCACGGCGGTGGTCGGCTTGACCAACGGATTGGCGGTGACGTCGACTGCCGCCGGGAGCTTCGTGCGGCGTTCCTTCGTCATCGGCTCGAATCCGTATCGCCGGGAGAAAGTCTCCTGGCAATAATCGCAGTAGCACTGCTGGGGGCCGTATCGGATGTAGTCGAATTGGATGCCGTCGACGTCGTACTTGCGGAGGCACTCGATCATCAGGTCGCTCTGGAACCGGCGGACCTCGGGCTTGCTGAAGTCGTACCAGAGCTTGCCGGCCCCGCCGTCCTGGACGGCCCAGTCCGGATGCTTGTCGAGCACGGCCCGGATCTCCTGGGAGCCGTAGGCCCCGTTGACGAACCACGCGTGCACCTGGATGCCCCGCTTATGGCACTGTTCGATCATGTAGGCCAGCGGGTCATAGCCCGATGGGACGCCTTCGCCCAGGGGACAGATCGCGCTCTGGAAGTACGCCTGGCCTCCCCAGTACCAGACGAGAATGAACGCCGCGTTGAAGTGGGCCCGGTCGATCTTTTCGACCATCGCATCGGCCTCGGCGGGCGTCTTGATCTGCGTGGCGTGCATCCACACGCCGCGAAGCTCCGATCCAGGGGTCGCGCCCGACGTGACTGCGATTGACAACAACAATGCGGCCCAAGCCGATGCGATCCGTACACCCATGCAGCACCTCCATTTGCGCAAACCCCGGTCCGGGAACGGGACATCCGTAGAGACCGACGTCGAGCCGATTATACAGGGGCCGGAGTCCTTGGCGTCGAAAGACTTGCTAAAAGCACCAAGAAAAACGATCGGTGAGCCGCCAATCCGCCGGTTCTTCAGGGGCGATTGCCGGTGTAGTACCAAGCGGGAATGTCGTCGCCTGTGGTCTCGGCCTGGGGCGCGACGTGGGCGTCGAGCCACAGAATGTTGGCCCGGCCTCCGGTTTCGAACGCCGCGTTGGATCGGATGTTGTGGCGAAAGATGCCGCGATAGAACTTGGCCCGGTCGCCGCCCTCGCGATAGGCGGTGAGGTTCTTGGTGCCGGGGCCGTTGTTGTGGAACATGTCGATGACGCCCTGCTCAAGTTTGGGTTCGACATGATCGTGGGCGACGATGAACTCGGACTGATGGCGGATCGTGGAAAGGGTCGTGCGGACCTTGCTGGTCTTGGGGTCCCACCAGAAGTACCGGCTGACGCTGTACGCAGCGTTGTAGATAAGCTTGGGCGACACGTTGTAGATCAGACCTTCGGCCACGCTTCGAAAGCTCGGGCATCCGAAGACCCCGGGGTCCTTGAGGTACGTCTTGTAGGCCACACCCCAGTAGGCGTCGCCATCCGTGGTGGGACGCAGATCGCCGGTGGCGGTGTACCAGTAGAAGCCGTTGGTTGAGTCGTTGTTGAAGGGCTTGAAGTCGTTCTCCTGAAGGTACATCGTCAGACCGACGCCGACGTTCCGCAGATTGGACCGGCACTTGACCTCCCGGGCGCTCTCCTTGGCCTTCTGCAATGCGGGCATAATGATCGCCATCAGGACCGCGATAACGGCGATGACGACGAGTAATTCGATCAGCGTGAAGGCCTTCCTGCAGTGTGCCATGATGTTCCTCGTCCTATACGATGGGGGCTCTTCGATCGCGGGCAGAAGATGCCGACCGGCAGTCCACCAGTACTCTCCATTGTACAGAACGCCGCCTCCGAGGACAAGAACCGCGTGAAGAATGCGCGAAATCGCCCCCCTGCTCTCTTCCGACGCCGGCCCTATGGACGCGTCGCCAGAGCCTTGGCCAGAACCGGGCGAAGCGTCTGCGTCCAGACCTCGTAGCCCTGGGGATTCAGATGCAGCTGGTCGGCCAGGAACAGTTCCGGCCGGGGCTTGCCGTCGCCGCCCAGAAGAGGCGTCGCCAGATCGGCGAAGAACAGACGTTCGTCCTGGTCGCACAAGTCGCGGATGAGCGAATTGGCTTCGTTCATCCGAGGCCAGAGGGACCATCGCTGCCCGCTCGGCTTGATCGCGACAAAGACGATCCGCGCCGCCGGCAGCTTCGCGTGGACGAGGGCCACGAACTTGCGATAGTCCTCAGCGACCTGTGGAGCTGACTTGCCGCCCGCCATATCGTTGTCCCCAGCGTAGAAGACGATCACCTTGGGGTTGTACGGCAGGACCACCTTCTCGGCGTAGTGAATGACGTCGGAGATGTGCGAGCCGCCGAAACCCCGATTGATCACCGGCAGATCGGGGAACGACTCGTGCGTTCGCCACATCCGAGCGCTGGAGCTGCCGACGAACAGTATCGGTTCGGCGGGAACCGCGTTCTTGCTGTCCCACTCGGCGAAGGCCTTGATCTCCCCGGCGAAGCGGTTCGGATCGGGGTCCGCGACAGCCTCCTTCGCGGATATGCAGGAAGCAACCGACAAGAGAACCAGCAACCAGACTCGTTCCGCGACCATAGAATCCCCTTTCATCCAGAGCGACAATGCCGCCGGCCGATCGAACCGCGGGCTTCCGTTATCGTACTGAAAACAGCAGGGGGATGCAAACACCCCGTGAATGTCATATGGACCTGCGGAACAATACGGCGATCGAGGATTGATTCTTGGGCAGGTCTTGGTATACTCAAGCGCAGATGTTCTGGAATCGATTGAAATCTTGCTTGACCTTCTTTTCGGTGCACGGGAATGGCTGTTACGAAAGCCCGCTACATCTCCTTGGCGATGGGATTGCCGCACAGCAGTCGCGCCCGTCGTCTATCTCCGTGCAACCCCGCCTATAGAGACAAGCATCCGCATCTTCCCCGGAGCGACGATCCGCCTGTAAACACCGGTTTCTCCGCAAAGACCACGTAAATCCCCCGGTCTTGATCTCCGCGTCCGACACCCCTGTAACGGCTTGCCATGAACGTGGCTGGTCGCAGGCCGGGCGGGCAGTCTTGCGCTCCCCCGGTGCGCGCCGACTCCGCCCAGGATCGGGGCTACGAAATCGCGACAGATGCAGCAAGAAAAGGAGATATCCATGAACGAAACCCAAGTGAAGCAAGTCGTGGCCCGGGCCATCACGGCGGCGAACATCGAGTCCTGGAAGTACTATCATGTGTGCTGGTGGGAAGGGAAGCTCCAGTGCCTGCACGTTCATCACACGAAGGAACACCATCCGGCCTTCTACGCCGCCTCAGGTTACGTCTTCACGGATGGACTGAGCGTCCACCAATGGAGAATCGTGACCGATCGAGTGATGGAGTTCTGCCGGACTCGCGGCATCCAGTTGCCCAGCGGTTCGACCCGACGCGGGGCCAAGAAACGCGGCGGGGCTTTCGCGGAAAAGCCCAAGATCAGCGAGTTTGACTCGGTCCGTCTGCGCAAGCTGCTGGCCAGCGGCAGATCCCCCGGCTCTCCGAGCAGCACGGACCTGGAGAGACTCCAACGGCTGCTGGAATCCGCTGAGACGGTGCCTCCGGAGAACGTGCCGGCCGACGTGGTGACGATGAACTCGCAGGTGCGGCTGAAAGACGAAGAGACGAACACCGAGATGACCCTTTCTCTGGTCTTCCCGGCCGACGCCCTGCGGGACACGGACTTGGAGAAGATCAACGTCTCGGTCCTGACACCGATCGGCCTGTCGATCCTGGGCCGGCGGATCGGCGACACCGTGGAAGGACGCATTCGGGTCCACGACGTGCTATATCAACCAGAGGCTGCAGGGGACTATCATCTGTAACGCGACCCCGTCGCGACAAATATCCTCTTGCCAGAGCCATCACCATGACCTCCCGGGACCGCATACATCTCCCGGCAGGCGCGGGTCTGCGCATCGCGGACCTGCAACTGCCGGGGGGAATGCCCCCGGAATCAAGTCCGTGCTGCGCGCACGGAGAAGGGACTCCCCCCTGAGGAAAAGGCCTGCCGACTTCGCTCGCCATACCGTCCTCCTGACGCTGGGCAGCGCCCTGTGCGCCCTGGCCGTCGCGGTCGCGCTGTTTCCGCTGGAGGCGGTGCTGTACACCCTGGTGTACGTGGCCTTCAGCTCGCGAATCACCGACGCGGTCTTCCACGGCCTGACAAAACGTCAGGCGGCGATCATCATCTCGGACCGCTGGGAAGAAATCGCCCGGGAGCTGACGGCCGTACATCGAATCGGAATCACGCGAATCGACGGCTGGGGCGGCTACCAGGGGACCGGCAAGACCATCCTGTATTCCATCATCAACCGAAAGAACATGTCGCTCTTGAAGAGAGTCGTCCTCGACAAGGACCCGAGCGCCTTCGTCGCCATCATGACCGCCGAAGACGTCACGGGCGTGGACGTCGGCAACCAACCCCACTGGTAAAGGAAAAAAGGGTGCCGATGGCAGTGCGTAGATCGCCGTGCGGCGAGGGAATCCACCGACACCCCTCGTATAGGAGCTTGTCGCACACCTGCCGGGCGAACACGCCCGGAAAGGACGGGTCCCCAATCCGACCCTACGGCAGGGCGCGTTTTTTCATCGTCACGCTGATCCCGCCGGTATGGTTGAGGATCAACGTCTCCAGGTCCGGGTTCGTCGTGACGGCCTTGACAAATTCCGGATCAGACTGGACCGGATTGATGTTGTGGCCGATGACCAGGCCGCCCGGCCGGAGCTTGGGCAGCAGTTTGTTCAGGTAATCGAGGTACCCTTCCTTGTCGGCGTCCAGGAACAGGATGTCGACGGGCCCTTCGACCTGGGCGACCTTCTCAT
>JAAYVJ010000601.1 GCA_012517265.1 Planctomycetota bacterium
GACGTCGCCGGCCATGAGCTTGATCTGGGCGTTCTCGAACGTCCGGCCGCTCTGGTTGTCCATGGTCACCCAGCCGATCACGTCGATCCGGTCGTCCTTCTCCTGGGCGAGCATGCTGTAGTCGGCCTCCCAGCTCATGCCACCGGTGACGTAGCTGAGCTCGGCGTCGAGCTTGCCCGCCGCGTCGGTCTCGAGCACCCAATGAACGGTCGGTTTGAGGATCGTGTCGTCCGCCAGCGACGGGAACAACGGCTCGCCCGGCAGGTTGAACCGCAGCTTGCCGCCAACCTCGACAATGACGGACTGGGCCGTCGGGCCATACGCGCGAGCGGCCTGAGCCATGCGGTAGGCCTCGCCGTATTGCTGCATACCCGACTGATGAGGCACGTAGCCGCTGCGGACGATCCGGCCGCGAACGATCTCGTCGGTCCCCTCGGCCTTGCGTACGAGGAAGTCGATCTCCTTGCCCTCATACAGCGACAGCAGCAGGCCCTGCGAGATCGGGTCGGCCCGGTAGTTCTGTTCCAGGATCCGGAGGGCCTGTTTGCCCTGCGGATCGCGTAGAATCACCGAGTCCGGCTCCATGTGGGCCGTGATCTCCGTCACGCGGACCTCGTTGGTCCCCTGCTTGAGGTCCAGCCCCAGCCGCTCCCGCACGACGGCGAAGTTCTGGTTGTAGATCGTCAGCGAAGACTCGCCCGGCGCAGCGCAGGCGAAAACAAGCGAACTGAGGACGGCAATTCTGGCGCACGCAATGAGGTTCATCGTCTTCTCCCTTTCTGTCTCTTTCGGTCTCACGAAGCCTGTAGGGATCGGTCCCCGCGTGAATCTCGCACCGGGGCCGCAACCGCCGCTACCTGTACAGACGACAATCCTACCGCCCCGTTCCACGGAATCGAAGTAAATTCCATGTAAAAGCGGACCCCACGCAGTATCCATTCGAACTGGGACATTCGGCGCACGCTGCGGACGGTCTGTCTGGGCTTCCGGCCCAGGAGCCGGCTTCGCCGCGGGACTTTCATACCCCGCCTGAAGGCGAGACTCCAAACGGGTTGGCTGATGGGCCGGTTCACGCAGATGGATCGCTACTGCGCGGGGGCTTCTTCCTGGATATGGTCCTTGGGTTTGTACCGCATCGCGACCGGGATGAAGAGAACCGAGGTCGCAAACATGACGATGGCGAAGAACCAGTAGTAGCTCGCGCCGGGCAGCTTGCTGGTGCCGTCGGGATTCTCGATCGCCTTGTTCACGACCGCGACGATGATGTTCCCCAGCGACATGGAAAGCAGGCTCATCGCCTGGATCAGGGACTTCATCTTGTTGGGCGCCTGGGTGTAGGCGAACTCCAGGGACGTGATCGAGACCATGATCTCGGCGGCCGTCAGAAAGACGTAAGCGACGAACTGCCAGCCGATGGAGGGCTTGCCGCCGTGCTGGATCTGCGTCTCGATCCAGATGGGGACCAGGAAGGTGGCCGCCGTGACGAACATGCCGATCTCCATCTTGCGAAGGAGCGTCAGAGGCCAGAGCCGGTGGATGGCCGGATAGACGACGTACGTGAACAGCGGGACCATCACGAGGATGAATATGGAATTGGCCACCTGAGGCTGAGCCGGCAGCCAGTCGATGCCGAGCCAGTGCAGATTCATCTTCTCCGCCTGGAGCACCCATACGGACTGGGATTGATAGTAAAGGGCGAAGAACACGGAGATCAACAGGAAGATGACGGAGATCTTGACCAGCGAGCCTCGCTGCCCCTTGTCGAAGATCTCGGCCCAGGCCTTGGGGCCTGCGGGAGGAACGTCCACCAGTTTGCTGCGACCCAGCCAATAGGCGAGCGTCGCGACGATCATGAACACGCCCGGCACGCCGAAGCCAGCCGTCGGGCCGTACCTGTCCAGCAGGATCGGGCAGTACCACATCGAGGCCGCCGCGCCCACGTTGATCGAGAAGTAGAACCAACTGTAGACCTTCTCGATCAGGTGCTTGTTGGAGGCCCCGAACTGGTCGCCGACGTTGGCGGAGACGCAGGGCTTGATGACGCCGGCGCCGGTGGCGACCAGGATCATCGAGATCGCCAGGCCGACCTGCGTGTGGTTCAGCGTCAAGACGAGGAGCCCGACGCAATACACCAGGCAGAACGAGATGATCGTCTTGAACTTGCCCAGCCACAGGTCCGAGACGATCGCGCCGACGATGGACATGAAGTACGCGCCGGCGGTGAACCAGTGAAACCAAGCCGTGGCTTTCTCGTCCGCCATCGGTTTGAGAACCCCGCCGGGACCGAGCAGCGATTGCGTCATGAACACCACGAGGATGGAGCTCATGCCGTAGAAGGCGAATCGCTCGGCGCATTCGTTGGCGAGGATGTACGGAACGCTCGGGGGCATCTTCGTCGTCGGCAGCGGCGCGCTGAGGTGTTTGCTGGAGGCCATGTTCGTCGTGCTTGCTCCGGGGACCCTGGTCGATCGTCATTGGACAGGGGCTCGCGTCGCACGCGGCCCCGACCCGCCGTCGGCCGCCATGCCGGACGCCCCCAACCGTCGGCGGCCATCATAGTCCC
>JAAYVJ010000602.1 GCA_012517265.1 Planctomycetota bacterium
AAAATGTTGAGCTGGCGGAACAGCATCTCGCCCAGCTTGTCATACCCCTCGCCCGTCTGGGTCGAGAGGGTCAGGAACTCCGCCATCTTGTCGCACGAGGCCTTGACCAGCTCGAACGCCCCTTCGGCGGCGAGGTCCGCCTTGGTGCACAGGCACACCGCCTTCCTGCCCTGGGCGTTGCCCTGGCTGTCCACGGCGGGCGTCTTACCGTCGGCCAGGAGCTTCCGCGATTCGAGATACTCCATCAGGACCAGGATCTGCTCCTCGACGTCCTGCGACAGGTCGATCACCAGGGCGATCAGGTCGCCGTTGCGGTAGGTGCCCACCTGGCCGGGCGCGCTGTAGTCGGCCGTGATCGGCGGCATGTCCACGAGCTGGATCTGCACGTCCTCGTAGCGGAGCATCCCCGGCACCGGGACCTGCGTGGCAAACGGGAAATCCGCGACGACGACCTTGGCCTTCGTAGTGGTCGCCAGGATGCTGCTCTTGCCGACGTTGGGCATGCCCAGCAGGACCACCTGCCCGGCCCCCGACCGCGGGACGTGGAAGATATCGACGTGCCCGCCGCTCTTTTTCTGCTGGGTCGCGGCTTCCCTGAAATGACTGAGCTTGCGTTTGAGGTCCGCCTGGAGCCCTTCCGTTCCCTTGTGTTTGGGAACAGTGGCGATCATCTCCTCCAGCGCCGCGATCTTCTCCTCGTTGGTCGTAGCGTTGCGGAACCGCTCGTCCGCGTCTCGATAAGCTGGTGTCAGATTGGCTGCCATGGACCCAGAAAGTAAGGGAAAAATGGGCACAAGTCAAACGTATCGCTCATCCGGTCCTCGCGAAATTGGCTTCGTTTCGCAGGGCGGATCGTGAAGCGTTTCGACCGCAGCCTGCGTCGCGCGATCTTCGTTCGTAGTGACGCCGTGAGGCGTTGTCTTCTCTTGAAGTTCCAACTGTGAAGTTTGAAGCTTGCAATCAGAGACGGCCTCTGAGACCGGACACTCCGCCTGGGATGCTTCCTGCGCCGTGGAATCCGCGCCAAACGAAGCCAATTACGTCCTGGGCATGGCGCGGAACTGCCTGCGGTCCATTGACAGCGTGACCGGCTGGAGAACCGCCGCCGGCTCGGGGCCGAACGCGATGAGCTGGTCGAACAATGCCAGGCCCCCCTGAAGAACCCAGCTCCTCAGTAGATCCGATCCATCGTCCGGAAGAGCTCTCGCTCGTCCTCTAGGAGGAACAAGCGGCCGGCATAGCCGTCCATCGGGCCGCGGATCTGCGAGTACTTGCAGGCGATGATCCGCGGAACTCTTGCGCCCGTGTCGTTGAGCGTCATCAGGAAGCTCCCCTCCTCCAGGAGACTCGCCACGCAGAAATACAGCCGATCCTTCTCGCCCGGGAGGAAGTCGTCGTAGCGGTACTCACGAACGTCGCGTTCGCTGCGGAGTCTGTCGGCCAGGGCCTTCTCATCTGTCAGATGAGGCAGTTCGACGAAGCGCCGGTCGAAATACTCGATGACGTCCTGCACGTTGACAGAGACCTTGACCAGATCCATCTTCACCCACAGGATCCGCTTGCCGTCGAGCGTCTCATACTTCGACTCGACGACTCGCCGATCGGTGATCTTGTCCCCATCCCCGAACAGCACCGAATTTGGGTCGGGCGAAGGCGCATCGCCGGTCGTCACCGCCGTCGGCTCTTCGGGCACAGTGGACGCCTGCGGCTTGCTTCGACAGGCGAGGGAGAGAAGGGAAGCGGCAACACAAAGGCTTGTCAGGAGTGTGCGGATCATGAAGACACATGCCTCCGAGAAAGCCGGGCGGCAGGCCCTGTTTGCAGCGTGCCCGCAAGGGCATATCTTTCATTTCTCCTTCGCCCGCGAAGGCGAAGAAGATAACGCCTCACGGCGTCACTACGAACGAGCCTGCCGCCCGCGGTTGATTCCTTTGTGCGACTATTCCACGACCTTCGTCGCGATGAGGTCGCCGACCTCGGTGGTCGAGTAGCCCATCTTGCCGGCAGCGAGGCTCTTGAGCTTGTTGGCCGTAGCCCACATGACCGACTTCTCGATGGCGTTGGCGGCCTTCTCCTGGCCGAGGTGCCCCATCATCATTCCCGCCGCGCAGATCGCCGCCAGCGGGTTGATGACGTTCTTGCCCGTGTACTTGGGGGCGCTGCCGCCGATGGGCTCGAACATGCTGACGCCGCCGGCGTCGGGGTTGATGTTGCCGCCGGCCGCGATGCCCATGCCGCCCTGGATCATGGCGCCGAGGTCCGTGATGATGTCGCCGAACAGATTGCCCGTGACGATCACGTCGAACCATTCGGGGTTCTTCACGAACCACATCGTCGTGGCGTCCACGTGGTAATACTCGCGGACGATGTCGGGATACTGGGCCTGGCCCATCTCGTGGAAGGCCCGCTCCCACAGGCCGTAGATGTACGTCAGGACGTTGGTCTTGCCGCACAGGGCCAGCGTGTTCTTGTCGCCCCGGCCGCGGGCCTTCTTGCCGTGCTTCTGGGCGTACTCGAAGGCGTACTTCAGGCAGCGGTCCACCTGAAATCGCGAGTAGACCGCGGACTGCACGGCCACCTCGTTCGGCGTACCCTTCATGGTGATGCCGCCGGCGCCGGTGTAGGCGTCGCCGGAGTTCTCGCGGATCACGACGAAGTCGATGTCCTCGGGCCCCTTGTTCTTCAGGGGCGTTTCGACGCCGGGATAGAGACGAACGGGACGCAGGTTGATGTACTGGTCCAGCTCGAACCGCATCTTGAGCAGAATGCCCTTTTCGAGGATGCCCGGCGCCACGTCCGGATGACCGATCGCGCCGAGCAGGATCGCGTCGAACTTGCGAAGCTCCTCGACCGCGCTGTCGGGCAGGGTTTCGCCGGTGCGTTTGTACCGCTCGCCGCCGAAGTCGAAGTTCGTCAGATCGACCTTGAACTTGAATTTGTCGGCCGTCGCCTTGAGGACCTTGACCGCCTCGGCGACCACTTCCGGCCCGGTCCCGTCTCCGGGAACCACCGCGATCTTATACGTCTTTGCCATCGAACGGTTTTCCTTTCTTAGTCACACACGTACGTTCTATCTATTTTGAAGATGGCGTGCGGAGCACACCTCACTTACTCGGCCCATACCAAGCTTTCGAACACCGCACACCCACGAACGACTGGTGGATTGCGGACCGATCCGGATTCCGCCGCTGCACGGCGGGAGTTTACCGCATTGAGGCCACCAGCAATAGGGGTGCTTCGCACACCCTCAAGCGAGCCGCTCGCGCATCGTGCTGGCGGCCCAAAGCGAAAAACTTCCCACGCGGGCCCGCTTCGGGCCTGCATCACGATTCTTCCTTCACTTCATCCTTGCCCGTTAGTGCTATTTCCTCATACTCAGGTTCGCCGTGGGCATCCGGGCCCCCACTTCGCCGCGCCACCGGTGCAACATCTGCTTCAACTCGGCGGCCTTGTCCGGCATCTTCATTGCCAGATCGTTCTGTTCGCCGAGATCGTCGCGGAGATTATACAGTTCGACGCGATTGTCTTCATAGAATTCGATCAGCTTGTAGTCGCCCATGCGGACCGCCCCGCCGGGCGAACCGCCCTGGTTGCCGTAGTGCGGGTAGTGCCAGTAGAAAGCCCGACGGTCCGGCCGGTTGGTCTGCTGCAGGAAGGGCCGCATGCTCCGGCCGTCCAGGTGCTGATCGGGCCTGGCCGGCAGGCCCGCCATGTCCAGCATCGTCGGATAGAAGTCCGTGCTGATCACCGGCTCCTCGCACACGCTGCCGGGCTGCGTCACGCCGGGCCAGCGAACGATCATCGGCTCGCGAATGCCGCCTTCATAGAGCCAGCCCTTGCCCCCTCGCAGCGGCAGGTTGCACGTGGGGTGACCTTCCGCGGTCGAGAGCCCGCCGTTGTCCGACATGAAGAAGACGACGGTGTCTTTCGCCAGGTCCAGCCGATCCAGCGCGTCGAGCACCTTGCCCACGGCCTGGTCCATCGCCTCGACCATTCCCGCATAGACCGCGTGGTCCTGCACGAGGCGGACCTGCCGTTCGCCCTCCGTGCCCCAGTCGGGCCCTTCGTGCTTGACCCGCTTTGCTTTCTCTTCGTACTTGGCCTTGAGGTCTTCGCGGGCCATCAGCGGCGTGTGAACGGAATAGAACGACAGGTACGCCAGGAACGGCCGGTCCTTGTTGGCCTCGATGAACTTGCAGGTCTCGGTCGCCAGACGGTCGGGCAGATGCTCGCCGTCGGGGCCGTCGGGCAGGCGGGGATTGCCGTAAGGCGAAAAGTACTTCTTGCCGCCGTAGGGCCCGCCGCGATCGCAGCCGCCCTTGTTGACGTCGAAGCCCTGATCCTCCGGCCAGTACCCCTCGGGGCCCAGGTGCCATTTGCCCGCAAAGAAGGTCGCGTGGCCGCTCTCTTTGAGAGCCTCCGCGATCGTCACCTCCGCCAGAGGCAGTCGGTCCTCGTACCGGGCCGGCAGGAGCGGCTTGTCCTTCGTCCAGTGCCTGTCGACGGTGTCCGGCTGCGGGGCGCCGAAGTAATCCGTCGTCGCCAGGCGGGCCGGGTACTTGCCCGTCATGATGCTGGCCCGCGTGGGCGAGCAGACGGGACACGCGGCGTAGGCGCTCGTGAACCGCATGGACTGCGCCGCAAGCCGATCTACATGGGGCGTTTCGTAAAACGTGCTTCCATAGCATCCCAAGTCCCTCCAGCCGAGGTCGTCGACCAGGAAGAACACAAAGTTCGGCTTGCGGCGCATCGTATGATGACGGCCGAAAGCGACGCGGGCGCAGAACCCCAGGATCGCCGTTGTACCGGCGGCCTCAAGGAACTCCCGTCTGTTGAGAAATCTCCCGCTCATCGGTTCGGCCCTTGCAAGCTCAGACCCCTGCTTTCATGATGTGGTTGAGCAGGCCGCCGTCGCGGATGATGGCCAGCGCGAAGTCCGGCAGCGGCATGAACTGGATCTTGGCCTTGGTCGTCTTGTCCTGGATCACGCCGGCGTCGTAGTCGATCTCGATCTCGTCGCCGTCCTTGATCTGGTCCACCGCCTCGGCCGACTCGATCAGATAGAACCCGCAGTCGATCGCATTGCGGTAGAAGATCCTCGCGAACGACCGGGCGATGACGGTCTGGACCTTGGCGCCGCGGATCGCCCAGACCGCATGTTCCCGGCTGGACCCGCATCCGAAGTCGTCGCCCGCGACGATGACGTCGCCGGGCTTGGCCTTCTTCACGAAGTCCTTGTCCAGGTCCTCCATGCAGTACTTGGCCAGCTCGGCCTCGTTGTCGGTGTTCAAATACCGAGCGGGGATGATCTCGTCGGTATTGATGTGATCACGCTTATAGACATGTGCTTTTGCCATGATGTCCTCGTTCCTAAATCCGAAATCCGAGTTTTGAATTTGTTTCGAATTTCGGATTTCGATATTCGTACTTTCCTGCTTAGAGGTACTTCCTCGGATCGGTCAACTTGCCTTCGACCGCGCTTGCCGCTACCGTCGCGGGGCTGGCCAGGTAGACTTCGCTCTTGGGGGAACCCATGCGGCCGACGAAGTTGCGGTTGGTCGTGCTGACGCACTTTTCGCCCGCGGCCAGAATGCCCATGAAACCGCCCAGGCACGCGCCGCAGGTCGGAGCCGAGATCACGCAGCCGGCGTCGTAGAACACGTCGAAGAGGCCTTCGTCCTGCGCCTGCTTCCAGATCACCGGCGTCGCGGGCACCACGATCGTGCGGATCGCCACTTCTTTGCCTTTCATGACCTTGGCGGCGATGCGAAGGTCCTCGATCCGGCCGTTGGTGCAACTGCCGATGTAGGCCTGATCCATCGCCTTGCCTTTGCACTGGCCGATCGGCACCGCGTTGCTCGGCAGGTGCGGCAGGGCCACCATGGGCTCGAGCTTCGAGCAGTCGAACACCTCGGTCGTGACGTACTGGGCGTCCGGGTCGGACTCGAACACCGTGTAGTTCTGGACGTCCTTCAGGTGCTCGTCGAGATACGCCTTGGTCACCTCGTCGAACCCGATCACGCCGTTCTTGGCCCCGGCCTCGATGGCCATGTTGGTCATCGTCATGCGGGCCTCCATCGTCATGCCCTTGAGCGCGGGCCCCACGAACTCCATCGCCCGATAGAGCGCGCCGTCGGTGCCGATCCGCCCGATCACCGCGAGGATCACGTCCTTGCTGTAGACCCCGTGCGGCAGCGAGCCGTTGAGCACGAACTTCATCGACGCCGGCACCTTGAACCAGAGCTTGCCCGTGGCGATGGACGCCGCCAGGTCGGTCGAGCCGATGCCGGTGCTGAAGGCCGCCAGCGCGCCGTAGGTGCAGGTGTGCGAGTCGCCGCCCACGATGACCTCGCCCGGCCGGATGTGGCCCTGCTCGGGCAGGATCGCATGGCAGACGCCCGCCCGGCCCAGCTTGTAATAATGCTTGATCTTGTGGCGCTTGGCCCACTCGTCGAGCCTCTTGTGCAGCTCGGCGCTCTTGATGTCCTTGGCCGGCTGGAAGTGGTCCGGCGTGACCACGATCTTCTCCGGATCGAACACGCGGTCGATCCCCTTCTCCACGAGCATCGAGATCGCCGGCGGGGTCGTCACGTCGTGACACATCACCACGTCGATCTTCGCGTCCACCAACTGCCCCGGAACAACCGACTTCTGCCCGGCGGCTCTCGCGAGGATCTTCTCCGTTATCGTCATTCCCATCTGTTTGTCACCTC
>JAAYVJ010000603.1 GCA_012517265.1 Planctomycetota bacterium
CTTGAGGGCCAACTGCTGCTCGCCCGCCATCGCATAGGCCGTTGCCAGAAGCAACCGGCTGTTCTGGTCGTCGGGATTGTTCAGCAGATTCTCCTGCAGAATCTTGACGACCTGCGGGTAGTGGAGCTTCTTGAAATCGTCACCGGAACGAAGCCAGAGTCGAGCCTGCTCGAAACGCCACTGCGAGCCCCCATCCCCTTCCAACGCCTTGATCTCATCGATGATCTTCTGGGACCGCGAGGGATCCTGGATCATCGGCTCGCAGGTCAGCAGCATCCGGCGGGACTGGATGTCGGTGGGGAACTCGGCGGTTAACGCAGTCAGCCACAGGGAGCGTTTCTCCTTCTCCCCCCAGCGCAGGTACAAGTCGGCCAGGGTCAGGCTGCAGTTCAGGCGAAGTTGCGGGGCGTTGAACCTGGCGATGGCACCCTTCAGCAACGACTCGCATTCGGCTCGCTGCCCCTGGCGATCCAGGAATGTGGCGAATCCCCGCACCGGGTCGAAGGCCTGAGGAGCCGCCGCAATCGCCTTCTCATACAAAGCCCTGGCCTGGTCGTTCTGCCCCTGGGCGATACAGAGTTCCGCGCGGACCAGCATCAGGCGGATATCCGAAGGGTTCTTGCTCTCCAGGGCGTCCAGCACTGCGGAGGCGTCCGCATACTTGCCCCGCATCATGGCGATCTGGACCTGGAGCAGCTTGACCCCCGCCGCGCTGTCGGTGTCCTCGCTCAGCTTCGCCAACTGGGCTTCGATCTCCTGCCAAACCGGTTCTTTGTCGGCATTGGAACGGTCGGCCGCCAGTTCGTGCGTCCAGGCCTGCAGGTCCAACAGCGTCGCCTCCTTGAGAATCTGTGAGCCCTCCGGCACCACCTGGCGGATCTGCCGCACCGTGTTTCGCACCTTGTCCCAGTCCCTGTCCTGCGCGTACAGCCTCGCCAGGAAGAGCTGGGCATCCACGTAGATTGCATCGCCCTTCTCCGAAGAACGTTGAGCCAGCATCATCTGCAACTGATTGATCGCCGACTGAATGTCCCCCAACTGCGAATACGCAGACGCAAGCCTCCAGCACATCTCAACTCGGAGATTCGACGGGAGAGAGACCGCGCGCTGCCAGCACGCCACGGCATCCCGCAGGCGTCCCTGTTTCTCCATCAGGAGCCCTTCGAGATAGGCCTGCCTAGCGGGATCGAGATCCTTATCCCGCATGCGGGCCAAATACCCGTCCACCTTCTCCAGGTGATCCGAGAAGACGAGCAGAGTCGTTGCCGTCGCGATGAAGTCCAGAGACTCGCCCGTCGCCTTCATCCCTTGCTCAGCGACCGTGAACATCTCTTCCGCGGACTTCGTCTTGATGGCCAGCTTCGCCCACAGGTTCCAGAGAGTCGGATCGGTGTCGTCGATCTCCTGCAGGGCTTGAAGCTGTTCCCTGGCCTTGTCCAGGGCGTCCGCCGCGATCAGGTCGTCGATCAGACGCTGCCGGACCGACGCGTCGGACAGATCGCACGCCAGGGCACGCGTCAGATCCGCCAAGGCCTTGGTCTTGTCGCCCTCCCCCAGATGATACTCAGCCTGTACGGCATATGCCAGAGCCGACTGGGGGTTCTTCGCAACCGCCTCGTCAAACCATGCCACGGCCGGCAGTCCTGCCAGCTCGGGCTTTGTGTTGGCGACATACCGTCCCATAAACTCGTAGGCCAGGACCTCGTCCGGATGCTTCGCCAGAACACTCTTGAGTTCCGCAGCGGCCTCATCGAACTTGCGCAACTGCCACAGGGCCATCGCGAGCAGGCGGCGCAGACCGGGTTCATCCTGCACAGACAGACTGCGGGTCGCGATCTCCTTGGCCTCGTCCGGGCTTCCCCCCTTCACGTACAACTCCACGAGCTTCTTGGCCGTGTCGATGTCGCTCGGCCGGAAACGCAGCACATTGCGGTAGGCCGCGATGGCCTGCTGGAAGTTCCCCTTGGTCCGCGGAAGCCGCTTCAACTGCGCGTCGCCGTACTTGACCAGCGCGGAGATATCCTGGTTGTTGCTCGCGATGTAAAGGCCAAGCTGTTCGGCGGCTTCGTCCCACTTCTTCGCATCGAACGCCTTCAGTCCCCGCGGCAGCGCCTGCCGGGCCCTCTGCGTCGTCTGCCAGTGGTGCAACGCGTAGACGGAGAATCCGAAGACTACTGACGCCACGACCAGAACGATCGCCAGCTTCCAATTGAAGTATCTCATCGCCATTGACCTGCCCTTTCCTACTGCACAGGAGGTTCCTTTGCGGCTGTCGAGATCGCCTGCGCCCGCGACCAGAGAGACGGAGACGCACCCTGCGGCTCGATGCTCGTGTCTCCCTCTCAGAACTGATTCACGAAGTTCTCAATCATCCTCCGGAACGTCCGCCAGCAGATCCACAGATCCAATCCCGGCGAGAGATTCCGGACGTATTTCGTGTCGTAATGAATCCACTCCTGGAAATCCTTGTGAGCGGCGCGAGTCCGGCAGACCTGCCACAGACCGGTGATGCCCGGCCGCACGGAGAGCCGTGCATCTCGCCAGGAGGCGCACAGCGTGTTCTCGAACTCCGGCGACGGCCTGGGGCCCACCACGCTCATCTGCCCGCACAGCACATTGAAGAACTGCGGGATCTCGTCCAGATACGTCTCCCGGAGGAACCGGCCAACCGTCGTGATGCGGGGATCGTCCGTCATCTTGAACTGCGGGCCGTCCACCTCGCAGACGAAGCGCAGCTTGTCCTGCATCTTGTCGGCGCCCTGGCGCATCGTGCGGAACTTGATGCAGTCGAACAACTTCCCATGGAGTCCCTGACGCTTGTCGCGGAAGAAGACCGGTCCCGGGGAACTCATCCGGACCGCCAAGGCGATCACCGGAATCACCGGGGCGAACAGAATCAGCACGATCGCAGCAACACACGCATCGGCCACCCTCTTGATTGAGGCGGCATAGGAGAATCTGGGCCATGTGCGAAACGCCGCTTCTTCGGGAACGCACATATGCCTTGGCGACCTCGGCCTCAACCGGACCGTGCCCGAGTCCCCTTGGACCTTTCCCTCCCCTGATCCCAGCGCCAGGCAACCGCGCAGCAGTCCCCCGGCTTCCACCGACACGCCAGTGCCTACGATCGCGCCATCGACGACGGCATCCCCGCGAATGACGCAATCATCACACAGAACGGCCGGCCCTACGATAACGGCGTCAGGGTCCACCGTTACCTTGCGGCCCAGCGCCACCGGACCGATCATGCGAGGTGAAACCCGGTCGCCGCCCCCGCCGTTGCAGGCTTTCTCGTTCCAGCCGCCTGCCGTCCGGCCGTTCCCGTCCGCGGCGTCGGAAAGCTCCAGGGCTATTCGGGCCACGGAAAGAAGCCCGTCCTCGCGTTCGAGGTCGAACACCATCCCGCCCACGGCAATTGCCCGCATCTTGACGCCCTTGTCGCGACAGGCGTCGACCAGCGTCCGGAAATCCCCCAGGAGGTGCGGCCGGACGACCGCATCGAAGACGTCGGATCGGACCAGCATGTGGTGCGGCCATCGAGCAGGCATGGGCATCGGTGCGACAGAGTCGGTGAACAGTCGCCGATAGCCGACCAGTTGGTTGTCCGGCGTCAGCAGGATCCGCTCGCGGCGGGCCATCAGATCCGGCGTAACGTTCACAACCAGAACATCGGCCTTTGCGTCGTCGAGGGCCCGCGCCACCAGTTGATGGCTCGCACACGTCGCAAATCGGCCGTCCGTGACGACGATCCAAGGTTCCTTGTGCCGCACAGGCCCCGCGGTCCGTACCTCGTCGCCCCAGCACAACGACAGCCCCTCCTCCGACACATCCTCCCGCCATGCGCGTGGCACCACCCACTGGGAGTCCCGAGGGCTCGTCCAGCCGGCCACGGCGTCCTGGCCGGCGGTTGCTCGGCACCGCCACAGATGGTCCAGACCGTCCAGGAGCACACGGTTCAGAGGATTCGCGGACAAACCGTAGCGCAGCAGGTTCTTCCTGCCGCCCGTGGCGTCGTCTCCACGCTCTCGAATGACGATCGTCTGCATAGCCAACCAGATCGTGTCGCAGTCGTCCGTTCCCCGGTCGGCGGAAATCAGTTCCCCGCCGGACGATCGCCGTTCCCCTGACCGGGCGATGTCAACAGCAGCTTCTTGGGCTTGCTGCTCTTGCGGCCCGCGGTCGCACTGTGCGAGCGATAGGTATATCCCTGACGATACAAACCCTGGTCGGCCGGGACGTTGCTCAACACGGCGCCCAGGATTCTCGCTCGGATGCGGGCAAACCGCTCTTTGGCCTCCTTCAGATCCGGTGCCGTCGTCTGGCCGGCGAAACTGACCAGGATGACCGCGTCGGTGAGCTTGGCCCACACCAGCGCATCGGGAAACGCCAAAGTCGGAGGACTGTCCACGATCAGGTGATCGTACTCCCGGCCCAGCCGTTCCATCTGCTCGGCGGCCATGGAGGAGGTCAACAGTTCGTAGGCGTCGCCCGTATGGCGGGGATTCGCCGCCAGGACATGCAGGCCGCTTGAGGGCAGCACGCAAACGACGCCGCTGGGATCCTCGCCCAACAGGACGTTCTGCAGACCGCTGGTGTTGTTCAGAACGTTGAGCATATGGCCGATGTCGGGCTTGCGAAGGTCCCCGTCGATCAGCAGCACCTTCTTGCCGGCCTTGGCCAGACTGGTCGCCAGGTTGACCGCAAACGTGGTTTTGCCCTCTCGCGCCCCCGGACTGCTGACAACCAGCCGCTTGGGCGTTCCGCCGTTGTAGAGAAGCCCCAGGTTCGTGCGGATCGTCTGGTAGTCGCCCGCGATCTGCTCGGCGAACAAGGCCGGTTTGACCGTCCGGGAACTGGTCGTGGTTCCGAGAATCGGAAGGTCGATCTGCCGAGTGACATCGGCCGGACTCTGGATCGTCTTGTCCGTCTTGTCCCGCAGGAAGGCCAATCCCACACCGCACGCCAGAGCACCGAACACCACCGCGACGGCGTACTTGACTCGCTTATCCTCTTCTGCCACCTCCTCGGCGCTTGCGGCTAGCTGCACACGAGGCCGGTTGGTCTGCTCCATCTCCAACCACCGGAGCCGGCTGTTCACCTGTTCGAGTACTCCCTCGTCCACAGCCAACTGATGCTGGTAATCCTTGATATTGAACTCGGCGGTTCCCATATCGAAGGTCTTGGCGGTCTGATCACGCAAAATACGAGTGATCTCCTCAATATGTGCTTCGATCTGCGTCTTCTGCGCCTTGGCCTGAAGAACCCGTTGCTGGGCAGCCTCCTTCAGTTTCTTCTCCAGTTCCGCGTTGAATTCCTCCGTGAGGGTTGCGCGGCGTTGCTCGAGCTTTGCCTCGAAGGCTTTCAACACCGCTTCCTTCTGCGTGTACAACGGGTTGGCAGGCAGGTGCGTCTGCTGCGCGGCGATCAGCTCCCGCTGCATCTGAACGATGTTCTTCGAAAGTTCGTCAACCATGGGATCGGAGTTGATGTGCTCGGTCCGCGCGGCCACGATCTGCTCGGGCGACAGTTCGAGCTTCTCCGTCTTCTCGTACACGCTGATGTCCGCATCGATTCTGATCCGGTCCGCCTCCAACTGGCTCAACCGTGCCCGCAGCGCGTTCTGGGTCTGCAATTCCACTTCCTGGAGAGCCGTCAGTGCGGTTCCTCCATGCGCCATCGCCAACTCGTTGATCTTGGCGCGGGTCGTGGCGATCTTATTCTGGTATTCGCGCTGCCGATCCTCCAGAGTCGTGATGTTCTGCGCCTCTCCGGTCGTGAACCGTTGGCTGTACAGGGAGATGAAGTTGCGAAGGAAGGAATCGACGATGATCTTGGCCTCCTCGACGTTCGGACTTCTCATCACGACCGCCATCATCTGGGTATCCCGCACGTGGGCAGCCTGGATTTTCCCGGCGACAATGGCCTTTCGCAGGATGACATCGGGAGCATCGTTGGCGTCCTGCGGCAGGATTCTGGCAAGCAGTCTCTCGATCGGCGTGCTCGGTTTGCCGCTGAAGAACTCGAGGTTGCGCCGCACCAGGTCGTCGGTGATCTTCTGGATCGAGTCCGAGCTGGACATCAGCAGGGTGGCCTGCGTGTTGACGAATTCCGCGTAGCTGGAGGCCTCATCGGGCTTCGGCTGGCCAGTCAGCACGCTGCGAACGACCGGGATAATCTGCGCCGTGCCCTGCACGACGTGGATGGGTTCGACGAGGAACCACACCGCGGGCAGTCCCGCGGCACTGATCAGCAGGGTCACGATCATGACGGTGGGCCACCGCCTGCGCACGCTCTCCATCAGGTTCGACGTCGGGGGGGCCTCCTGGACCTCGGCCGGCGGCTCGTAGACGACCGGCTTCTGCTCGATCACCTGATCCAGATACTTCTCCAGATTATTCATAGATCTGTTCTCCCACTATTAAGGGTCTGGTACATGTTGAGGTTGTCGCCGGGAGACGATGGCCGGCTCGACCGCCGTCGGAGGGGTGGTCAGCCGGGCCAGAACCCACAGCTCCCCCACCACCATCGCCAGCGCCAGGGGCATCATGGCGTATCCGCCGTAATCGTGAAACCCCTGTCTCCATTCCTCGCTCTCGATCACGGTGAAAGCCACGCTCGTCACCGCCAGTCTCAGCGTATTGCACAACAACGCGATCGGCAGGCTGGAGGCCAGAACGACCGCCTTCGCCCACCACTCCCGACGCGTCAACAGCACGACCAGGCCGCTGATCACGAAGAACGCCGTGATCATGCGCAGGCCGTTGCACGCTTCGGCCACAGCCACGCTGGTGTCTCCGATACGAATGATGTTGCCATCCCGCAACACGTTCCAGCCTCCCAGTTCCAGACAGAACACGGCGGAGCCCGTGGCCCATTGCTGCAGCGGCACCGCGAGCATCTGCTGGATGCGGTTCGGCCAGGGAAGCATCAGACACAGGAACAACAACACTCCCGTCAACCGCCACAGGTATCGCCAGCCCAGGAGCAGCAGCACCAGGGCCGCAACCGCCAGAGGCAGAGAGAGCCGCTCGGCCGATTGGTACATGTAGAACAGTCCCGCCATTCGGATTCCCTGGGTAACGGCAACCGCCGCCCCTCCGGCGAGAACCACCGACCGGACCGGGATCGAACTGAACTCCTGACGCCGCGACCAGACCACGTAGGCCGCCAGGAACGGGACCAGCATCCCGGAGGAGTACTCGTCGCTGCCCATCCAGACGTCCGCAAGATCGCGAACGGTGGGCCAGTACGA
>JAAYVJ010000093.1 GCA_012517265.1 Planctomycetota bacterium
ACCGCCTTCTGCTCGAACCACGACAGCACCAGCGACAGCGGCAGATCATTGACGCCGCAGTTGAAGGCGCCCGCCAGGGCCACCGCGATCTGGACCGCGGAGTAGGCGTCGTTGCACTGGCCGACGTCCAAGAGACGCGGGATGCCGTCGATGTCGCCGAACTCGAGCTTGTTGAAGCGGAACTTGCCGCAGGCCAGGGTCAGGATCACGCAATCGTTCGGCACTTGCTCGGCGAACTCGGTGTAGTAGTTGCGGCCGGGCTTGGCGCCGTCGCAGCCGCCGACCAGGAAGAAGTGCCGGATTTTGCCGGCCTTGACCAGGTCGATCACCTTGCCGGCGACGCTCATGACCGTGTTGCGACCGAATCCGACAGTGATGTACTTGGCGGGTTCATCGGCCGCAAAGCCCGGGGCCGCCAGCGCCGCCTCGATCACCGGGGCGAAGTTGCCGTCGGCGATGTGCGTCACGCCCGGCCAGCCGACCAGGCCCGACGTGAAGATCCGGCCCTGGTAGGTCTCCTTGGGCTTCTGGATGCAGTTGGTGGTCATCAGCACCGCGCCGGGGAACGCGTCGAACTCGGTTCGCTGGACCTGCCAGGCGCCGCCGTAGTTGCCGACCAGGTGCTTGTACTTTTTCAGGGCCGGGTACGCGTTGCAAGGCAACATTTCGCCGTGCGTGTAGACGTTGACGCCCTTGCCCTCGGTCTGCTTGAGGAGCAGTTCGAGGTCCTTGAGGTCGTGGCCGGAGACGAGGATGCACTTGCCCTTGACCGGCGTGATGCGGACCTTCGTGGGCTCGGGATGGCCGTACGTCCCGGTATTGGCGGCGTCGAGCAGTTCCATGGCCTTAAGGTTGATCTCGCCGGTCTTGAGGGCCCGGGCGAGCAGCTCGTCGGCGTCGGTCGGCTTGCGGGTCAGGTAGTCGAGCATCTCGTGGAAGGAGGCGTAGAGCGACGTATCCTCCTTGCCCAGGATCAGCGCGTGGTCCGCGTAGGCGGCGGCGCCCTTGAGACCGTACGTGATCAGTTCCTGCACGCCGGCGACCGTGCCGCCCAGGCTGCCGATCCGCTTCTGGATGCCGACCTCGATGCCCTTGGCCGCCATGGCCGCCAGGTCGTTGGTGCCCTGCCACCAGGCGACGGGGCATTCGAGCTTCTCGCAGGTCTTGCCGGCCTTCTTGGCCGCGGTCTCATAGAGCCGCCGGGCACGCTCTTTGATCGCCACCGCCTCGCCCATCCACTCCTGGAATCGCTGCGGATCGAAATTGACGTTCGTCAGGGTCGTGAAGAGCATCTTGACGACGAACACGTCCACCGCCCGATCCCGGGCCCCCAGTTCGCCCGCCCGATGGGCGTACCGGGCGATGTCCTTGACGGCGTAGATCAGCAGATCCTGCAATGCCGCGGTCTGCGGGTCCTTCCCGCACACCCCGAACGACGTGCACCCGGTCCCCTTGGCGGTCTGTTCACACTGGTAACAATACATCTCCATTCCAACATCTCCTGTATTATATAGTTGTTCTTGGGTTGTAGCGACTGCGGTTCCCAGGACTCTTGTGCCTTCCGTTCTCACCGGCAGTATCCGCTCACGCGCGGATCATCGTCAACAGCATTTTGAATCGTTCCTCCGCGGCCACCGAGTGCGGCACGTTGCCCGGCATGATCACGATCTGCCCTGCCTCGACGACCACCGCTTGTCCGCCGATGGTCAGACGCCCCCTGCCGTCGATCCCCTGGACCACCGCGTCGTAGGGAGCCGTATGTTCGCTGAGCCGCTGACCGGCGTCGAACGCGAACAGGGTGATCGTGCCCACGGGCTTGTCCAGGATCGTCTTGCTCACGATCGAGTCGGAGGCATACTCGATCAGCCCATCCAGACTCTGCGCCGCGGCAACGCAGGCCGCCAGGACGCTCGGTTTCTTCTTCTGGTCGGTCATTTCGTTCTCCGCACTGGGGTCTCGGTTTCGCCGGCCCCTTCCTGCGCCTGGATCAGGTCGGCCAGCGTGACCTTGCCCAGATATTCATCCATCCGGCTCTGCAACTCGCCCATCTTCGCACGCACCGGACAACTCGCCGTGCGGGGGCAACACGTCTTGTTCAGCAGGCAGCGATTCAGGCTCAGTCGGCCCTGGATCACCTCCACCACATCCAGCAGGCTGATCCACCCGGGCTCTCGGCCCAGGCGAAACCCGCCCCGCGACCCCATGCAGCTCTCGACCAGCTTGCCTGCGTGGAGCTGCTGCATCAGCTTGCACGCGAGCTGATAGGGAACATCCTCCTCCTGGGCCAGCGACCGCGTCGAGACGGAAGCGTCCCGGGCGCGCTTGGCCAAGCTCACCATCAGCCGCAGGGCGTAGTCGGTATTGCGCCGCAAGATGTCCATGACTGACTCCACTCGATCCCGGTCGGGCGCCCTTTCCACCGCGACGCCCTTAATGTAGGACTAATATAGTCTTACTTCTCGACAGGTTCAAGCCAAATCTGAAAATAAAGAAAAAAAAAGAAAAAACAGAAAAGCCCCCCGCCGCACAACACCCGTCCGCACGGCCGCAAGGGCCGGCCTCAATCCTCGCAGTATCTCGGCGTGACCCGGCACGGCGACCGCTGGAAGGCCAAGATCACGCACCAGGGCGTCGAGCACTTCCTGGGCTACTTCGACGACGAAATCGTCGCGGCCCTGACCCGCGTGGAAGCGTGGATGCGTAGAAGCGTGGAAGCGGCAATACCCCCCGTCGGCCCAACGCCGGCCGTGCAGCCTCTCGTAGGGGCAGGCCCCCGTGCCTGCCCTCTCCGGAAATCGA
>JAAYVJ010000604.1 GCA_012517265.1 Planctomycetota bacterium
CAGCACGATTGCCCTCATCCGGCGATGTCACTCCGATTCAAAATCTTAAGATTCGCGCGAAAAATTATGGCAAATTCTCTTTACCTGAAGAGGCCGGACGGGTATAGTAAAAAAGCAGGTTAAGCCCTCAAGCCCCTGCGTGTTATCTCGCTTTTCCTCTCCCTCCGCCGCGCAGGGGCTTCTTTTCATACCGGCGGAATTCGGAGCCACAAACCGTGGTTTCCACCTGAGCACAAAGGGCTCTTCAGCAGGCAGGGTACCATGTCGTCGGTATGCACTTGCCGCGCCGGTTTCATCTGCCGTCCCGGTTGTTCGACCATGTCGTCTTGAAGAACCCCGCTTGTAATGCGTCCGTCACGGCGTATGCTCAGGCCGCCTTCCATCCGTAAGTGAAGGAAAGACAACGCCTTACGGCGTCATTGCGAACAAAGCAGCGACTACGGGAGCCAGTGCCGCTCGATCTGCTCGAGGCTCTTGCCCTTGGTCTCCGGGACGTACGCCCGGACGAAGAGCAGGAGGACCACGCAGAACGCCCCGTAGAGCCAGAAGGGGAAGCCGCGGTGGAAGGTCGCGACCAGCCAGGGGTTCTCGTCCATCATGGGGAAGGTCTGCGAGACGATGTAGTTGGCAACCCACAGGCAAACGGTGGCGACCGCCATCGCCCGGCCGCGTATCCGTGTCGGAAAGATCTCCGACAGGATCACCCACGTCACCGGACCGACGGACAAGGCGAAGCAGGCGATGTAGCCCAGAATGAACAGCAGCATCCAAAGCCCGGTGGTTTGCAGGTACGCCGACAGGCCCATGGCAATCAAGCAGACGCCCATCCCCGCCGATCCGATCGTCATCAGAGGCTTTCGACCGATCCGGTCCACCGTCCAGATCGCGATGACCGTGAACGTGAGGTTCACGCCCCCCACCACGATGGTCTGCAATAGGGCCGCGTTGGTGCCCGCCCCCATCTTCTTGAAGATCTCCGTGCCGAAGTAGAGGAAGACGTTGATGCCGGTCACCTGCTGCAGGACCGCCAGGACGACTCCGATCACCAGGACGATTCTCATCCCCGGCGCCAAGAGCTGCCCGAGCGAGCCGGCCTCCTGGGCCAGGGTCTGGCGGATCTCGGCCAGCTCCGCCTGGGCGTAGGATTCCCCGTCGACGCGGGAGAGAATCCGCAGGGCCTCGTCCGTCCGCGACTGCTTGGTCAGCCAGCGGGGACTCTCAGGAACCACGAACGCCAGAATCAGCAGCCCCAAGGCCGGCAGTGCCTCGGACCCGAACATCCACCGCCAGCCGAGCCGCTCGTTCCAGGCGACGTCGCCCTGCAGGGCGATGAAGTAGTTGACGAAGTAGACGACGAGAAAGCCGGTCACGATGGCGAACTGGTTGATCGAAACCATCCGGCCTCGGATCCGGGCCGGGCTGATCTCCGCAATGTACATGGGCGAAATCATCGACGCGGCGCCGACCCCCAGGCCGCCGAGGATGCGGTAGAGGATGAAGGTCGGCAGCGTGCGAGGGACCGCGGTCCCCACTGCGCTGACGAAGAACAGGATCGCCGAGACGATCAGGGCCTTCTTGCGGCCGAAGCGGTCGCTCAAGGGCCCGGCCCCGATCGCTCCGAGGGCGCACCCCAGCAAAGCGCAGCCCATCGCCCAGCCTTCCTGCCGGGGATCGAGCGAGAAGTGTGCCTTCAGCGGCCCGATCGCGCCGTTGATGACGCCGGTGTCGTACCCGAACAGCAGGCCGCCCAGGGCCGCCACGAGCGTGACGACGAAGACGTAGGTCGTGCTCCCGGTCCGGCGGTCTCCGCCTGCCATGTCAGGACTCTCGGTCATGGTCGCTGCATCCTCTCAAGGGGGATAGGGACTACTGCCCGCAGCTCTCGATGGCGTGCTTGAGGGCCCAGTCGATGAACATCGCGTAGTTGTCGTTCTTGTAGCTGCCGTCGGGCTTGAGGCAGTTCCGACGAGCTTGCTCCATCTCCTCGACGATCGGAGCCGCCTTGGCGCCGAACCGCTGGGCGGTCCGAGCGGCGTGCAGCACGACGGGCTCCCGCGAATCCGCCAGGCCTCGCGCCAGGGCCGGCAACCCCTCTTGGCACGACCCCAAGGCGCAGAGCACGTCGGCAGCCATGAATCGCACGTCGGGACACGGATCGTCCAGGAGCTTCTTGATCGCATCGGTCGCGGGGGCGGCCTCCTTGCCCAGCGAGGCGAAGTAGA
>JAAYVJ010000094.1 GCA_012517265.1 Planctomycetota bacterium
AAGAACGGTCATGCACCCCTCCGCCAGGCAAGACCGAAGTTGCGAGCACGCCGCACGATCGGGCCTCCCCCATCCTCACAATCCCAGCACGACCCCGCCGAGGCTTATACAAGTGTCTGCCATTTCGGATGCACATAGACCGATAATCGCGGCCGCCGCAGCCATGCTGAGCAGCCGGTCCATCCGCGCCCACGCGTGTCCCCCTTCCGGCGCCGGCGACGGGACCAGGACCCGCAAGGCGATTGCGAGCGCGCAGGCCAGCATCAGCAGTTGAACCGGGGTCGCGGCCGCCCAGCCCTCTCGGGCCAGTGAGACCATTCCCTGCGCCAGCGCGTGGACCGTGCGCAGACGACGGACGAGAGAGTACAAAGCCCTCATGGTCGGTATTCTCCGAGCAAGCGCACTTGCCGGCACGGCGAGGCCGGCCCGACCCTCGGGCCAGAGATGGCGTGCGACGAACTATACCATCGACTTCCTCGAACGCCTGCGAGGTTAGCTGACGGGCTCGGAGCCGAGTTACCCCGTCCGGCCATTCGGCCGGATTAGCCCCAACTGCTCGGGTCCCCCGCTCCCCCGGTCTTTCACCGGCGGATTCGGCGGCTGTTCACGGCATAGCAAGTTGCGACCAAATTGTTTTTTGCTTGTAACCCGCCCGCGGCGAGAAGTCAATCGAATTCCGGCGGCCTGCAGGGGCGACGCATGCGTCGCCTTCGTCAAGGATTCGTGCAGCCGATAGGTTGTCAATCGATGCGCCGCATGGTACAGTGACGGTCCTCTGTCGATAACCGCAGGAGTACTTTGGGAAGGACGATCGCGTGAAGCGCAAACTCCGTGCAAAATGGATGTGGACGAGCCTGTTTGTTGCCTTGCTGGCGGGAGGCGCCGCAGCCGCCGACTATTACGATCACGCCACGACGACCGAGCATCTCGCGTCGCTGGGCCGGCAAGACCCCAACACGGTTCGCGTCTGCGAGATAGCCAAGTCGCGGGAAGGCCGTGACGTCTGGATGGTCGAGCTCGGCCAGGGGAGCGACCGGGACCGGGCCGCGAGGCCTGCGATGCTCGTCGTGGCCGGCATCGAAGGCGACGACCTCGCCGGGCCGTTCACCGCGATCTCGTGGATCGAGCGACTCGTGCGGCAGCGCAACGAAGACCCGAATGCGGCCAAGCTGCTCGAGACCACGACGATCTACGTGGTCCCCTGTCTGAACCCCGACGCGACCGAGCGGTACTTCGCCAAACCGACCGAGGAGATCGGTCGCAACGGCGCGCCCAACGACGAGGACCACGACGGACTGATCGACGAGGACGGCTGCGAGGACCTCAACGGGGACGGCCTGATCACGATGATGCGGGTCGAGGACAAAGAGGGCCGGTACATCGCCGATCCGAACGAGAGCCGCCTGATGCTCCCGGCCGATCCGCTCAAGGGCGAGGTCCCCGCCTGGAAGCTGCTGCCCGAGGGGCTCGACAACGACCACGACAAGCGATGGAACGAGGACGGCCCCGGCGGCGTCAACTTCAACCGCAACTTCCCCTACAACTACAAGTACTTCGCCGCGGACGCAGGGCTGCATCCGGTCAGCGAGACCGAGACGAGGGCCCTGGCCGACTTCGTGGTCGCGCATCCGAACATCGGAATCGTTTTGACCTACGGCGCCGCGGACAACCTCCGCAAGACGCCCAGGAGCGCCGCCTCGCCCGGGCGGTCCAAGCCGATGGAGGCGATCAGCGACAAGGACATCGGCTACTTCGAAACGCTCGGCAAGGCCTACCGCGCCAAGCTCGGCCTGGAGAAGGAACTGGAAGTCGCGTCCGAGCCGGGCACGTTCAGCGACTGGATGTACTTCCATCGCGGCCGACTGTCCCTGGCGGCCCGCCCGTGGGACCCGGCGATGGCGGTGGCGCTCGCCAAACCGCAAAAAGACCAGGAAAAGAAGAACCCGGAGGCCAGGAGCCGGGACCCGAACGACCCCAACGCGCCCAAGGCCGAAGAGAAAAAGCCCGCCAAGAACAGAAGCGACGACAAACGCGGCAAGGACGAGCGGGACCAGCTCGCCTGGTTCGACGGCCATTCGCCCGACGCGTTCGTCGCATGGCAGGCGATCGAGCATCCGGACTTCCCCGGCCGGCGAGTCGAGATCGGCGGCTTCAAGCCCTTCGTGCGGACGAACCCGCCTCTGGCGATGCTCGACGAGATCGCCGACAAGCAAGGGGAGTTCCTCATGGACCTGGCCGGTCGGCTGCCGCGAATCGAGGTGGCCAGGATCGAATGCCGTCTCCTGGCCGACTCGATCTACGAGATCGAGATCCTCGTGGCGAACACGGGCTTCCTGCCGACGGCTCTGGCCCACGGCGAGACCAGCCAGCAGATCCTCCCCACGCGAGTGACGCTCGATCTGGCGCCGGAGTGCTTCCTGGCCGGGAGCAGGACGACGTTCCTGCCCGCCCTGGCCGGCAGCGGCGGCACGGCCAAGGCCCGCTGCACGGTCCATGCGGCGGACCGGACCGCGATCGGATTCGAGGTCGTCTCGACGCTGGCCGGCCGCGTGAAAGGAACGGTCGAGCTGCTCAAGCCCGACGATATCGGCCGCAACTGATCCGCGACATTATTGTGGAATCGACCCGTCATGCAGAATGAAACTCCGCTTCTGAGAAATCGTCGTCTGGCAGTCACGCTGACTCTGTCGCTGCTGTTGCTCGGTCCCCAGGCCCGGCCGGAATCGCCCTCGAACGGCGAGCCGACGAAGACGCCTGCGCCGACCGCGATGGCCTACCCCGCCCTGGGCGTCTCGGCCGAGCGGAAGGTGGACGTCTCGTGGAATCGATACTACAGCCACGCGGGCCTTTCGGACATCCTGGTCCGCCTGAACCAGGCCTTTCCCGAGCTCACCCAGCTCTACTCGCTCGGCAGGTCGACCGAGGGCCGGGACCTGTGGTGCATCGAGGTGACGGCGCGGAATATGGGCGACCCCGACCGCAAGCCCGCCATCTTCCTGGACGGCAACATCCACGGCAACGAGGTCCAGGCCGGCGAGGCCGTCGTCTACACCGCGTGGTATCTGTGTCACCAGTACGACCGGCTCGACCGCGTCAAAGCCCTGCTCGACAACTACGTGTTTTACCTGGTGCCCATGGTCAACCCCGACGGCCGGGACTTCTGGCTGGCGACGGCCAACGGCGCGATGTCCGGCCGGACCGGTTCGGAGCCGATCGACAACGACCGCGACGGCGTCGCGGACGAAGACGACTGTGACGACCTCAACGGCGACGGCGTCGTCACCATGATGCGGATCCAGGACCCGCAGGGCCGGTACAAGGCGGACCCGGACTATCCGCAGTATCTGATGGCCCGCGTCAAGCCCGACGAGCCCGGCCAGTACACCCTGCTGGGCTGGGAAGGCCTCGACAACGACGGCGACGGCCGGATCAACGAGGACGGCCGGGGCGGCTACGACCTCAACCGCAACTGGGCCTGGGACTGGCAGCCGCAGTACATTCAGAATGGCGCGATGGACTACCCCTTCTCGCAGCCGGAAACCAGGGCGGTCGCGAATTTCGTCCTGTCCCATCCGAACATCGCGGCCGGCCAGTGCTTCCACAACAACGGCGGCATGATCCTCCGCGGCCCGGGCCGCGAAGGCGGCGAGATGAAAGGCTCCGACAACCGGCTCCTGCAGATGATCGCCAGCCGTGGCGAGCAGATCCTGCCTTACTACCGCTCGATGATCTCCTGGCAGGACCTGTACACCACCTGGGGCGACGAGGATTCGTGGCTCTACGGCGCCCGCGGCGTGCTGGCCTACACGTGCGAAATGTGGACGACCGCCAATCTCTACAAGACCGGCAACGATCCCACCGACCAGCAGGAGGCGGAGTTCATCAAAAACGTCCTGGTCGACGACGCGGTCGTGCCCTGGCGACCCTACGACCACCCCACCTACGGGCCGATCGAGATCGGCGGTCAGAAGAAGGAATGGGGCCGCACGCCGCCTTCGTTCCTGCTCGAAGAGGAGATCCATCGCTGCATGGCGTTCGCGCTGTACCACGCCAGCGTGATGCCGCTGTTGCGGATCGCGGACGTGGCCGTCGAGCCGCTGGGCGACCGCGTGTTCAAGATCTGGGTGACGATCGAGAACAGCCGGCCGATGCCGACCCGCACCGGCCAGGACATCGACCACGACATTTGCCCGCCGGATATCGTCTCGGTCAAGGGGGCCGACATCAAAGTCCTTTCGGCCGGCCGCGTCCTCGACCGCTTCTTCAAACGCGTCGAAGCGGTCCAAGCCCGGCCCGAGCGTGTGGAGTTGGAGACCATCGAGGGCATGGACGCGACGCGCGTGCAGTTCATCGTCCAGGGCAGCGGCCCGTTCACGATCACCGTGGACTCCGCCAAAGGCGGCCTGCTCCAGAAGGACGGCTCTCTGCCGTAGGCTCGCCATGGTCCAGCCGTCGCCCGACCCCGTGGAACTGCTGCTGCGGATCTTCGCGGACACTCCGCAAGACGGGATCGCGGACGCCGCGTATCTGTTCGCCGAGACCGAGCCGAACCAGGATTCGGTCTTCGCAACCGGTCGCGATCTGATCGCACGAAAGCGGGTCCGCAGGCTCCTGATCTCGGACTGCTCTCCCAAGAGCGGCTACATCGGTGCAGCCGCCTGTCGAACCGCGATGATTGAAGCGGGCATCCCGGCCGAGGCGAACGAAGAAACCCCCATGGAGACGACGGAGATCCTGCACACGGGCATCGAAGCCGACAAGACGTAGGATCTTGTTGTTCTCCCGCCGTCCGCCGGGTATCATGGAGCGACAATTTGAATGGCAATCGCAGCTTGCTATGCCGTGATCAATCGCCGAATCCGACGGCCGTTCTTGCCGCCGGGGCGGGGGACCCAGGTTCCTGGGGCGAATCCAGCGTTTCGCTGGACGGGGCAACTCGGCTCCGAGCCCGTCAGCTAACCTCGCAGGCGTTCGAGGAAATCGGTGGCGTAGTTCGTCGCACACCCTCTCCGGTCCGACGGTCGGGCCGGCCTCGCCGTGCCGGCAAGTGCACTTGTGAAAGGAACGCCAACCATGTGGGCGTTGTGCGCCTTCGGTGCGTGTGCGCGCCGGCTTCGGACGTTTTCGCAGAAAGCAACCACATTCCTCCTGGCCAGGTGGCTCGCTCTCAAGCCGGCGCAGATGCTGACCTGCGGCTTTCTCTCCTATGCGCTGGCGGGGACCGCGCTTCTGTCGCTGCCCTTCGCCAGACACGCGCCGGTCCGGCTGATCGACAACCTCTTCAACGTCGTCTCGGCCATCTCCACCACCGGCCTGACGACGGTCAGCGTCCCCGACTCGTACACGTTCTTCGGCGAGTTCGTCCTGCTGGCGCTGTTCCAGCTCGGCGGCATCGGGTACATGACGACGACCTCGTTCATCATTCTGGCCAGGGGCCGGCCGCTTTCGCAGAGCCGGATCGGGGTCCTGCACGCGGGGTTCTCCCTGCCCGAGGGGTTTCGCGTCAACCGCTTCATCCGCCACATCGTGATCTTCAGCCTGATCATCGAGGCGGCC
>JAAYVJ010000605.1 GCA_012517265.1 Planctomycetota bacterium
CCCCTGTGTCGCCTCCGGTCCCGCAAGCGAACGCCTCGTTCGCGTTCGAGCCGGAGGCCTCAATGCGACAAACTCACGCCGCGCGACCGCTTCGGGCGTGCCGCTCCGGCGGTCTTGACGATCCCCGGAGATGCCGTGCCCCCCCCAGAAGCCGTCGCCCAACATGCGGTGCGAGCACGTCTCCACTTCCCGGTCTCTGAAAAGAGTTGGTGCGTGGTACGCACCCTACAGGAAATTTCCGCCAGCCTCACTCACCTTTTCCGAACTTGCGTTCAATCGCCGAATCAACATATGTCCTGACCCATCGCATCCCCTGGAGGATGGCCGAGAGTGCGGCCGCCAGCACCAACGCTAGACACAGGAAGAACTCAAGGGAGATCTTCCATGACGGGGTCACGCTCATCACAAGCAGAATCAGCGAACCGACCACCCCCATACTCGTCGCCACGACTGCCGTCGTTGCCCGTTTGAGATCATCCATATTGTCTTGCTCCACAGAGGCACTCTGCGATCGCATCGTGGTCACGGCATTCAACATGCTACAGCTTTCGTTGCAGGGACACCGCGGATCGGAACTCGTATGCGCCGGGCTGGACTTCGAGAGTCATCTCGTTCGGTTCGATCGAGATCACCTTGACGCCCTTGGCGTTGGCGAGCGGGCGGCCGCTTTCGGTGATCGTCTTGGCGTCCGTCGTCGGCAGGATGACCGTCGCCGTCGTGTTCGGCGGGACCGCGATGTTCCACGTCAGCACGCCGGCCTGGTCGATCTTCCAGTTGCTCACAATGCGGCCGTAGAGGCTGTCGTGATGGGCCTTGACCCACGTCAGCGACGGGTCGTCCACGATGCCCGGCTTGAGGACGAACCGCTGGAAGCCGGGGGAACGCAGGTCGCTCTTGATGCCGGCCAGACCCTCGATGAACCACGTCCCGATGTACAGGTACGAGCTGTGGCACAGGGAGTTGTCCATGTCCCAGGATTCGTAGATCGTGGTGGCGCCGGTGCGGAGCATGTCGCCCCAGCCGGGATAGGTGGTCTTGTTGGCCATCGTGTAGATCAGGTCCTGGCGGTCGAGGGCCAGGAGCGTCTTGAAGAGGAACGCGCCGCCCGTGATGCCGGCGTGGATGTGTCCCTTGCGGCGGATCAGAATCTCCTCGACGAGCCGCTTCTCGACCGCGGGACGCACCTCCTTGGGCGGCAGGTCCACCAGCAGCGCGATCGCCAGATAGGCCTGGAAACCATTCACATAGCTGCCCTCGGCGGGGATGTAGAACTTGGCGTGCACGGCCCTGCGGACCTCGTCGGCCCGGCTGCGATACTTCTTCGCGTCGTCGGCCTTGCCGATGACATCCGCGATGGCCGCGGCGGTCTGAAGATTGAAGATCCAGTAGCAATTGTTGTAGAACAGCGTCTCGGGCGTGTCGCCGTTGACGCCTTCGGCGCCCGGCCAGAGCCAGTCGCCCAGGAAGTCCCACTGGCCGCCCCACCGCTGGAGCACGTTGTCTTTGGCCTTGGTCTCCAGGAAGGCCAGCCATCGCTGGATCGTCGGGAAATTCTCTTCGAGGATGCGGATGTCGCCGTAGCGTTCGTAGAGTTCCCAGGGCAGCGTGACGCAGAAGCCGCTCCAGCCGGGACCGCCGCCGCCCCAATAGGTGGGAGCGGTGTAGGGGAGGTTGCCGGCTTCGACGGTGTCCTTGACCGCCGCGTTCTCTGCGACGCCCCAGGCCGCGCTGCCGCCCTGGACGTCGCGCCAGTCCTGGCTCCACTTCGTGTAAAACGCGCCGAGGCTGTAGTTGTTCAGGCCGCACTCGGTCGTCGCGTGGGCGTCGCCGCCGTAGCCCATGCGTTCGCGATGGGCGCAGTCGACGACGTAGCCGCCCAGGCTGAGATCCTCGAAGGTCCAGAGCGTCGCGTCGTGGATCCGGTTGAGCAGTTCGTTGGAGCACGCGAAGTCCGCCGCGCGGGCGTAGTCGGTCCGCACGAGCTGGCAGCGGATGTCGCTCAACTGGGGCTTGTACTTGAGCCCCTCGATCGTGACCCACCGGCCGGTGAAGTAGTTGAAGCGGTTCTGGAACGTGCCCTTGCCCTCGGGCCCGATGACGTACTTGCTGTGCAGGCGGTTGGTCATGTCCGAATTGGGCCGCTCGGAGAACTTGAATTCGATCTCGTCGCCCGCATGGCCGCGAACGTCGGCCTGGAGCCAGCCGGTGACGTTGACGCCCAAGTCGACATGGTACACGCCGGGCTTGGTCTCCTCGACCGCGACCGGCTTGACGTCCTGGATCTTGCGGTTGGGCTCGACCATCTGGGCCGAGACCACCAGACGCGGCGAGTAGACCGTCGCAGGTTTCCACGCGGAGTCGTCGAAGCCCGCCTCGCACCAGCCGGGGACCTCCTTGTTCGCGTCGTATCGCTCGCCGCCGAAGTGCATGAAGTCCCAGACGCCCATCAGCGTGTTGGGACTGGGATGGACGCGCCACGAATCATCCGTCGCGATCCGCAGGGACTGGCCGCCGGCCAGGCGAATATCCGCCTGGGCCAGCACGATCGGGGTCTGCGGCTTGTCGTCGGTCTTGTACGGCGGGAAGATCGACCAGGAGACGCCCAGCCACAGGGCGACGACGTTCTTGCCTTCCTTGAGCCGGTCGGCGATCTCGTACGCGACGTATCGCGCCCGCTTGCGATGGTTCGTCACCGCCGGGGCCAGGACCGCGTCGCCGATCTTCTCGCCGTTGACGTACAGCTCGTGATAACCCACCGAAGCCACGTAGACGACGGCCCGCATGGGCTTTTCCTTGAGTTCGAAGGTCTTCCGCAGCCACGGATCGGGCACCTTGTTGTCCGGCGGCGGGAAGCCTCCTTCCCGCTTGAAGACCTGGTCGCTTCCGATCCACCTGGCCGACCAGTCGGACGGCTCCAGGAGCCCCATCGTCCAGTGTGACAGCGTGCTCCAGGCGGACTCGACGCCGTTCTCGTCCTTGACCTTCACCATCCAGAAGCACTGGGCTCCGGAAGTCA
>JAAYVJ010000606.1 GCA_012517265.1 Planctomycetota bacterium
AGCTCGTACAGGATGTGGATCGCGTTGAGGTCGCCCTCGGAACCGACCGCGGCCTTGCTGATGTACCACATCGCCGAGCCGTCGGTGAGCGTATCCGTCCGCTTGCCCAGGAAGCTCCAGGGCTTGATCTGAGGCAGGGTCCCGATGTAGACCAGGGCCAGGATCACGCCGGTGAAGCCCCGATAGGCCGGCTGATCGGCGCCGAGTTGGGCCGAGAGGTAGCTGTCCAGCGTCTGATCGGACCGGCCATACTGGATGTGGACCGGGCCGGAGATTCCCCCTTCCCGCTTGTAGCCGCCAAAGCACTCGCCCGCCGCGATCGTCGCCAAGGTCTGGCCGTCGGAGGCCTGGGAGGTTGGGTCGTTCAGGACGGGCCAGACGCAGGTGTCGGCGACCCAGATCTGCCGGATCCCGTCGATATTCGCCTGGCAGACGCCCAGATGCAGACCGACGGAGTAGTAGTGGGCCACGGTCGTCTTGGAGCCGATTCCGCTTCGCTTCTTCTTGGCCTTGACGGAAAGCTGGATCAGCGGACTGACGGCGTTGGGCGAACGAATCCTCCGGCAGCCGAAGAGCACGGGGTACGGCCGGCCCTCCTCGGCCGTCGGCAGATCGAAATCCTCCTTGCCCGCCGGCTTGGCCCCCTTCTGCTTCCTGGCCAGCAGCAGGGACACGCCCGTCGAGACCGCCATGGCGACGAACATCTGCCAGAGGAACGGGATCAACTGGAACACGGCCAGAATGGGCATGGCGAACATCAGAGGATCCCCCACTGGCTGAACGGGTCGTCGTCCGGGATATTGGGCTGGCCGCGATAGTCGTCGCGATTGCTGAACTTGCCCTGGCAGGTCGCGACCAGATGATCGCAGCCGGGATAGACCTCGAAGCTCTGCCCGGTGGCCAGGCCCGGGGCCGTCGGCGCGATCCGGATCTGGTTGCCGCTGTGCTGGAGGATCCTGCGGCGGCGGCCGTTGACCACGATATCCCCGCCCACCCACCAGCCGTCGGCCTGCTCGGCGAACGCCGGACTGGTCAGCAAGGGCCCATTGACGGTGTCGAGCACGCCTGTGGTCTTGAACTGGCTTCGCAGGACCCCGCACAGCTCGCTGTAGAGCTCGACGCCGCACTGGCGACTATAGCGAGTGACCAGCCCGGCTCGCTGCATCGCGGCGGTGACCGGATCGACGACGATTTCGGCCCAGCGGTTGCCCTGGCGGTCCGACTGGCGGAACACCACGTCGACCACGTCGCCCCGGTAGATCGGCACGACGTCGGCGCCGTGGCCCTTGTAGCGGATGTAGTGCACGACCTCCTCGGGCGCCGCGACCGTGTACTGCCAAGCGAAGGGATTTCGCCAGTCCACCTTGACGATTGTTTGACTCTTGAGGATAGTACCCCCCTGCTCGATCCGGCCGCCGCTGCAGTAGCAGGCGGCAAAGGTGTGGCCGCCGTAGACCACGTCGGTCGGGGCGTCGGCATACCGCCAGAACGTGGCGGACTCGCCGAGCTGGAACTCGTGCAGCTCGTACGGCACCGCTTCGATCAGCGAGGTCTCTTTCTCCCAAAAGGTCATCCGATCACTCCCCCAGGGAAATTCGAATATCGAAATCCGAAATCCGAAACAAGCACGAAGGATCGAAAACCCAATGATCGAAACCGGCTATCGTCGCAGCCCCGCCGTTTTGGATTTTCTTCCGTTTTGGTCATTTGAGTTTGTTTCGAATTTCGAATTTCGGATTTTGGATTTGATTGTCAGGGTATCCTCACCAAGTCGACGGCGCACGACAGCTCGCCGTGGCCCTGCCACTGGAACTCGACGGCATCGTCCGCCAAACGGCACTTGTCCACCCAGGATAGGCCGCTGCCGGCGGCGAACGCCCGCCCGGGGGCTGCATCCAGATCGATCCGCTCCTCCTGACCGCTGACGGCCTCCAGACCTGCGACCTTGCGAACCAGGATCTCGGCCGGCGGCGGCCGAAAGGCTATGTACCGAGCCAAGGCCGAGGCGCCCAGATGGCGGGCGAAGCCTCTGTTGCGCACGTAGAGACTCGTATCGCCCGCGGCCACGGGGCGGGTCAACGTCAGATCGTCCCGGAACGTGGGCGCCAGGAACGCGCCCTGGCGGCCCCGCAGGGCGCAGAGGAACTGACGCAGCGACCAGCATTGGGCGGCCGTGGTGCACTGCCAAAGGTGCCGCCGGCGGACGAGATTCCGCTCGCTGTTGCTGACCACGACGAAGGGGCCCGTCTCGGCGTCGAGGAAGGCCACGTCCGGATCGTGCACCTCCCGAAGGCTGCCACCCTCCAGGACGCTCGGGAAGACCAGCACCTCCAGGTCGTCGTAGACCAAGGGCGCTGTGTGGCCGGCGGCCGCCGCGTTGTCGACCACCAGCCAGGTCATTTCGACCAGGACCGCCCCACCGACCAGACGCTCCCGCTCGGCGGCGCCCTGGAGATAGCCCCGCCGCAAGGGCATGATCCACTTGGCCCCGGCGAAGGCCTGGGCCAGGTCGGTCGCCAGGACCAGGGCCGCGTCGGTCTTTGAGGCGATCTTGACGATCTCATACTGATCCTCCTGCCAGATCAGGCCGTAGGAGTCGTCGCGGAAATCGGCGTAGCGGGTATCCAGTTCGATCCGATCGATGCCGGCGGCCAGGTCCACCATGTGGCGGCTGGCCTGGGGCCACAGGGGCACCGGCCAGGTGCGCTTGAGCCACCCCGCCATCACGCCGTCGAACGCCGCGGCCTCGCTGTCGTTGGCCAGCAGGACCGTCGTGCGATAGCGGCTGCGGGGCACGCCGCCGTGGCGGGCGATCCGCTGCTCGGTCCGGTCGTGGCTGTCGAGGATCTCCGTATTGAATAAGAGCGTCTCGACCACCGGCCAGGTCCACGGCCACCAGGCCGGGGCGAAGTCCACGCCGCTGGACCGCACGATCAGGGCCGAGACCGCCGCGATCGTGCAGGGTTTGCCCGCCGGCTCGCCCCAATCCTCGAACCACAGGTCGTCCGCCGTGGTCGACCAGGTCGATCCGCCGTTGTCACTGCCCACCCGGGCGCCGCCCGCATAGGACCCCACCATCTTGTACAGGACGTAGACCCCGTAGTTG
>JAAYVJ010000012.1 GCA_012517265.1 Planctomycetota bacterium
CGGTCGGCTATGTGCGCTTCGACCTGGGCGCAGCCAGTATCACGTCTGTCGAGAGCGCGACGCTGACGTTCTACACTTCCGGCGGCGCGCCCCGCAACGACAACGTCGTGACGGGTCGCGTCTTCCTGCACGGCCTGAACAACGTCGCAGGCAACACGCCGCAGAAATGGAACGAGGCGACTCTGACCAGCGCCAACGTTGGAGCCGAGTGGAAGACCAACAACGGCGAGCCGCTGGTCAACCTCACGGATATGGACGACACCACGGCCGGCGCGGGGATCACCGAGACCATCACCCTGGTCGGCGCGAACTACTATGACGTCGGCGGAATTCGCATCGTTATCACAGGCGTCCGGCTGGTCGAGTTCCTCCAGAGCCGCGTCGACGACGATGGGCTGGCCACGTTCCTCATCGAGTTCCCCGGCGAAGGTTCGGCCCGCGGGTTCGGCCTCGCCTCCAAGGAGAACACGGCGGAGAACCTTCGGCCCGTGCTCTCGCTGACCGCCACGGTCGGTCCCAAGACGGGTCCTTCCTCTCCCAGCCCGGCGGACAAGGCCGTCGAGGTCTCGCGGGACGCTTCGCTCAGTTGGAAAGTCGCCGCCGTCGGCGGGACGTACAGCGTCTACATGGGGACCAGCCAGGAGGCGGTCGCCGCCGGGGACACCTCGGTCCTGGTCAGCCAGGGCCAGGACTCCAACGAGTTCGACCCGGTCGGCCGTCTCGCTTACGGGCAGACCTATTACTGGCGGATCGAGGCCCTCGCGCCGGACGCCACCGTCCACACCAGTCCGGTCTGGAGCTTCACGGTCGAGCAGGCGGCCTACCGGATCGCGAGTGTGACCGCCACGGCGTCGAGTGCCGACGCGGCGACCAGGCCGGAGAACGTGGTCAACGGAGTCGGCCTGGACGCCAGCGGCCGGCACTCGACCGCCGACGCCGACATGTGGTTCAGCGGCAAAGGCGAGTCAGGCCGTCCGTGGATCCGATTCGCGTTCGATCAGATCTACAGACTCCACGAGATGCGGGTCTGGAACTACAACACCGCACTGGAATCGATCCTCGGCGGGGGATGCAGAGAAGTGAAGATCGAGTACTCCCGCGATGGAGTCGACTGGACCGTCCTGAACGAGGCCGCGCTCTTCAACCAGGCCCCCGGCGCGGCCGACTACCGCTACAACACCGTCGTGGACTTCCAGGGCGCCGCGGCCCGGTTCGTCCGGCTCACCCCGCTGAACAACTGGGGCGGGGTCATCGCGCAGTGCGGCCTGAGCGAAGTGCAGTTCTTCTACGTCCCGGTGCAGGCAAGAGAGCCGTCGCCCGCGATGGATGCGACGGACGTCGATCCGCGGGGCCTCGTCCTGAGTTGGAAGCCCGGACGCGAGGCGGCTTCGCACGAGGTCTCTCTCGGCGTCGACAGCGATGGGGGCGCCGGCGGCAAAGCCCTTGCCGATGTCACCTCGCAACCGGCCTATGAGCCGCCCCCCCTGCTCGTCGGAACCACCTACTACTGGAGCGTCACCGAGGTCAATGAAGCCCAGTCGCCCTCCGCCTGGACGAGCGACGTCTGGAGCTTCTCCACGCCGGCGTTCCTCGTCGTGGATGACTTCGAGGACTACACGGACGACGAGGGCAATCGGATCTACGAGTTCTGGCTCGACGGTTACGAAGACCCCGCCAACGGCTCGATCGTCGGCTATGCCGAGGCCCCCTTCGCCGAGCGGACGATCGTACACAGCGGCCGCCAGTCCATGCCCCTGGCCTACGACAACACCGGCGGGGTCACTCGCTCCGAGGCGAGGTTCGCCTTCGAGACGGCCCAGGATTGGACCCGGCACGGCGTCACGGCCCTGACGCTCTTCTTCCGCGGCCGGACGACCAACGCGGCCGCCGCGGTCTATCTGAGGATCAACGATACGAAGATCGCGTATGACAACGGCGCGGCCGCCACGACATCGCCGCTGTGGAAGCAGTGGAACGTCCCTCTGACCGCCGCCGGCGTCAACTTCAAGAGCGTCAAGAATCTGACGTTCGGAATCGAAGGTTCCGGCGCAGGCACGCTCTTTGTCGACGACATCCGCCTGTACGGCAAGGCTCCCGAGGTCGTCGGCGCAACGGACCCCGGCACGGCCGGCCTGGTCGCCCTGTACGCGATGGAGGGCAACGTCCAGGACAGTTCCGGCAGGAATTACCATGGCACCCTCACGGGGGACTCCGGCTACGGCGACGGCTACAGCGGCAAGGCCGTCAATTTCAACGGCAGCAGCACGTACGTCGCCTTGCCCATCGGCCCGCTGATCAGCACGATGACCGACATGACGGTCGCCACGCACGTGAACTTCAACGGCGGCGCCGGCTCCTGGCAGCGGATCTTCGACTTCGGGACCGACACGACGGTCTACATGTTCCTCAGCCCGCGACAGAGCACGGCCGGAGCCATGCGGTTCGCCATCCGCACCGCGGCGGTCGCCGAGCAGATCGTGGATTCCCCCGCCGCCATGCCGACCGGCTGGCACCACACGGCGATCTCCATCGACGGCAAGACGATGCTGATGACGCTCTACCTCGACGGCGAGCAGGTGGGACAGGCTGCGACGACACTGGTGCCCAAGGACCTGGGCAACACGACCCAGAACTGGCTGGGCCGCTCGCAGTGGACCGCCGACGCCTACTTCTCCGGCATGCTCGATGAGTTTCGGATCTACAATCGAGTCCTGTCGGCGGCGGAGGTGCGGTACCTCGCCGGCGACCGGTAGCGAAAACACGCCGGGCCTCGGTCTGCCAGGCTCGGCAGCAGTCCGGTGACCCACATAGTCTGCGGTTCGGCGGAGCGCGTCCTGCAGGCACGTTCCGCCGGGCGTTTTCGCGCCGAAAATCCGCACAGTTCGATGTCACTTTTTTCCTTGATCTGTCCTGGGACCAGGGGTATAAGCGTTTCTATGGAAAAGACAACTATACAATCAAGCGATCGTTCCTCCCGTCGAGAATTCCTCAAGACCTCCAGCGTCGCCGCGATCGGCACCGCGTTCGCGAGTCCCATGATCTTGACTCGCAGCGGCTCCGCGGCCTCGGGGAGCGGCACCCTCAAAGTGGGCCTGGTAGGCTGCGGAGGCCGGGGCACCGGCGCCGCGGCGCAGGCTCTGTCCACCGGTCCGGATGTGGTCCTGACCGCCCTGGGCGACTTCTTCGAGTCGCGCGTCAAGAGCTGCCGTCAGACCCTCGCCGCCGATGAGAACTTCGGCAAGCGAGTCCAGGTCCCCGACAGTGCGTGCTTCGTCGGCCTGGACGCCTACCAGAGGGTGATCGACAGCGGGGTGGACGTCGTGCTCCTGGCCGCCCCTCCGGGCTTCCGGCCGCAGCATTTGAAGGCCGCGGTCGAGGCCGGCAAGCACGTCTTCTGTGAGAAACCGATGGCCACCGACGCCCCGGGCGTGCGCAGCGTCCTGGAGTCGGCAGCCAAGGCCAAGGAAAAGGACCTGGCCCTCGTGGCCGGCTTCTGCTGGCGGTATCATCCGGCACGTCGCGCGTTCTACGAGAAGATCCACCAGGGCGCCCTCGGCACAATCCGAGCCATCTACGCCACCTACCTGGCCAGCCCGGTCAAGCCCATGCCCCCGGCCAGCAGTCGCCCGGCCGGCATGAGCGACGTGGAATGGCAGGTGGCCAACTGGTACAATTTCGTCTGGCTGTCCGGCGACGGCCTGGTGGAGCAGGCCTGCCACAGCGTGGACAAGATCGCCTGGGCGATGAACGGCGTCCTGCCCCTCAAGGCGGTCGCCACCGGCGGTAGGCAGTTCCCCAACAACGAAGGCAACATCTACGATCACATCGACGTGTTCTACGAGTTCCCGGACGGCGTGCGGGCGTTCATGGCCCAGCGTCAGATCCACAACTGCTACAGCGACAACTCGGACTTCGTCATGGGCAGCGACGGCGTGGGCACGATCAAGGGCTGGGCCGAACCGGTCATCACCGGCAAGGAAAACTGGCGGTACACGGGTCCCAAGGCGGACATGTATCAGGTCGAGCACAACGAGCTGTTTGAGTCCATCCGCAAGGGGCGGCCGATCAACGACGGCATCTGGATGGCTCACAGCACCCTGATGGCCCTGATGGGACGCATGGCGGCCTACACGGGCAAAGAGATCACCTGGGAAATGGCGATGAATTCCCAGGAAAAGCTCGTCCCCGACAATCTGACCTTGGACATGGCGCTGCCCATCAAGCCCATCGCCATGCCGGGAACGACCGAGTTCATTTGATCCCGCCCTACTCTTCTGGCCGGATCTCGTCACAGACAAACAAGCGGGGCCCTCGTCCAACGGACCGGGGCCCCGCGTTCATTTCATGACGACTGTCCCCTTCCCAGGGGAGATGCGCCCACCAGTCAACTACGGCATCGGGCGGCCGTAGCCGATGTCGTCGATAAAGATCAGGCCTGTGCCGCCGGGCGTCGGGCCGGTCTTGTTGCCCACGCCGATCGCCATCGACTTGATCGCGTTGATCTTCACGCCGGCCGAAGTGAACTCGCTCAGCGGGATCTTCCACTGGTTCCAGCCGGGCCTGGCGGTCGCCATGGCGTCCGGATGAATCACCGTCCTGGACTTGCCGGCGGTGTCCTGGACCGTGAGATACAGACCTTCCATCGAGTTGCCCGCCGGCTGAGCGAC
>JAAYVJ010000607.1 GCA_012517265.1 Planctomycetota bacterium
ATGGCCGACTGGGCGAAGTACATCCAGTGTGTCCTGGCGGCCGCTCGCGACGAGAACGATCTGCTTCCCGCGGCTGCGATCCTGCAGTTGAAGACGCCTCCCTTCCACGGCGACTACGCCTTGGGCTGGTGTCTGCAGGACCGCGAATGGGGCGGTGGCAGAGTCCTCACCCACGCCGGCACCAACACGATGCATTACGCCATCGTCTGGGTCGCCCCGCAGAAGAATTTCGCCGTGCTTGTGGCGGCCAACCGGGGCGGCGACGGCGCGGCGGAAGGACTGGACAAGCTGTGCAGCTCAATGATCCAGAAGTTCCTGGGCGTCTACGGCTTGACGACCCAGATGTCGTCGATGAAGACCAGGCCGCAGGCGCCGGCCGTCGGCGCAGCGGGATTGCCCACACCGACGATGACCTTCCTGACCTTGGCCACGTTCACGCCGGCGGCGGTGAACTCGCTGAGCGGGATCTCCCACCGCGTCCATGTGGCCCTCTGAACGATCGCGGGGTCCGTGCCCCGGACGGTGCCGAGCTTGCCGGCGCTGTCCTGGATCGAGACGTACATCGGCGAGGCCAGATTGCCGGCCTTGCCGCGGACGTGGAGGACGAGCGTCTTGACGCCGTTGACGGTCCAGTTCTGCACGGACGGCAGTTCGCGTTCGGTCTGGCAGTAGTGCGGCGGACAGACGTTGTTGTAGTCCAGGGGCATGGACTGGCCGCCTGCGTGAACGATGGTCTGCTCGGCAAACGGCGCGTCCAGGTATCCGACGGTCGATCCGCAGACGTTGTTGGCGAAGTCGTCGAGCCAGGTCTCGTAGATACGCTGTCCCTCGTCGTCCGTGTAGGTCTCGAAGTCGTCGACCACGAGAAAGTCAGCCGTGGTGAAGCTCCAGACCGAACCGGTCCACGGGCCGGCCGCCTCGGCGCTGTTCAGCTCATCGACGCGCCAGTAATAAGTCTTGTTCCACTCCAGCTCGCCGGGATCGAAGGTCGTGGCGCCGGCGTTCTGGCGGCCCTGATAGACGCCTGCGGTCGTCGGATCGGCATCGGCCACCGCCTTGGCGTCGGTGCCGAAATAGACGTCGTGTTGCGCCGCGGACTCCCCGGCGCTCCAGTTGAGGACGAGCGTCTGCGGGGCGTTCACGGAAGCCTGAGCCGGATAGGGATCCACAGCATGAACGGGAAGTTGGAGAATGCCCGCCGGGATGATCTGCCTGGCGATCGAAGGGCTCCGCCAGGACAGTTGGGCCACGGCGTTGCCGCTGTTCTCGAACCACTCCATCTTGATGCGATAGAACTGGCCGGCCACGAGATCGACCCGCGCGACCTCGTCGGCGCTGCTGTGGGCCGTCCAGACGTTGATGACCCGCCGGCCGTTGAGCCAGAGCCGCACGCCGTCGTCGGTGGTCGTGATCAGTTCGACCGTTTCGGTGAGGGGAGCTTCGAGGTCCGCGGTCCAGCGGGCCGAGACGCTGTCTTTGAGCCCGCCGGCCACTTCGCCGCTGCCCCAGTTGTGGTCGATCGAGTTCTCCTTGGCCGTCAGGATCGGATCGCCCGCAAGATCCACGCCCTTGAAGTACCGGGCCTGGACGCCGATCCCCGGACCGACGGTCGTGAAACTCCAGATCGGACCCGCGTGGACGATCCCCTCGATGTCCCGCTCGTCGATCCGCCAATAGTAGACGGTGTTGGCGGCCAGCACGCCCGGATCGAACCTCATCGCGGCCTGATTCCCCTTGAACACGCTCGGGTCGCCCGCCTCGACTGCGGCCTTGTCGGTCCCGAAGTAGACGTCGTGAGAAGCGGCTCGCACGCCGGGACTCCAGGCCAGATCGGCATTGGCGTCCACGCCGTCCAACCCGTTCCAGGGCTGCGGCGCGTACGCCGTCGCCGGGGCCGAAGTGAACGACCAGACGTCGCCCTGGAAGGTGGTCTTGCCGTCCGCGGCGACCTCGTCGACCCGCCAGTAGTAGGTCGTCCCGGGAGTCACGCCGGGCACGTGGAAGTACGCCGCGACCTCCAGGGGCTGGCGTCCCCTGTAGTCGGCCGAACCCAAGGTGGGACTGGTCCCGAAGTAGATGTCGTGGAACGCCGCGGTGACGCCGGGGGTCCAACTGCACAAGGGCAACGGGACATTCTGCGCTCCGTCGGACGGGCTGGGATTCGACGCCTGGGTCGGTCCCTTGTCGAAAACCGCGGTGACCAGCTTGCCGCCGACTTCTGAGGTGACGGCGTAGCCGATGTAGACGTTCTTGGGGATGCCCGGAACGGTCGTGCTGTATTGAAGGGTCCAGTGCTGACCGTCGGGGGAAGAAGAGGCGGCGAAAGTGTCGCCGGTCCGCGAGACCTTGACCCACTGCGGCGCGCCGGTGGCACCCGAGCTGACCTGGTCGGCGGCCGCATCGAAGTTCTCGCGGCCCCAGAAGGTGACGCCGTGACTGAGACCCTCGGTATTGGCGCTGACCCCCATGAAGAGGAACGGCGAGCCCGGCGTGAGCAGCACACGGATCATGACGCCGGCCATGGACCAGTCCGACAGCGGCGGATCGAGGCTGACGACGCGGGCGACCAACTCGCCGTCGCCGCTGAGGGCCTTGTAGGTATATTGAAACTGATCGGCCGTCGAGCGGATGCCGGAGCCGTCGCCCCGGATGGTCCAGGTCTGCGTGACCGTTTCGTACTGCGCGCTGCCGGCGGCCGTGGGACTGCCAATGTCCTTGCTGGTCCAGCCGGCGGGCATCTGACCGAAGAGAGGAATCGAGAAGATCGCCCCCAACAACAGAGAGAACAAGACCATCGTCCCGTTACGCATGGCAGGCCTCCTGAACAAAGAATTGACGCGGCGACGCGACGCAGTCGCCTTGTTAGACGGAACCGACCTCCACACAATGCCCGAACAGCATCCCGATTTGAATCACCCCATTTATACCATGTTTTGGGCTTGAACGCAAGCAAATCAGGTCCGGAAAACCTGGTGGGACAGCATCCCCCGTCCCTGCCGGAATCGCTTCAGAGACGGCCGGGATTCTCGTCCGTGGAGAACGACGTCGCCCCCTGCCAGGCGAAGATCCAGGCCCCTTGCCACCCGAGAGTCCTCGCGATAAGCTCTCGCTCGGCGCGGCTCCTGAGGACGGGATCGCCAATTGCCGAAGGACTGGGTGCTTATGGACGGCCGGGGCAGGACCCCTGACATCTCTGTGGTGGTGCCGACGCTCGATGAAGCGGGGAACGTGGATTCGCTGCTGACCCGCCTGTTTGCGGCGTTCGGCCGGAAAGGCCTGGAGATCGAGGTCCTCTTCGCCGACGGCGGCTCCTCCGACGGGACGCAGGACAAGGTGCGGGCGTGGGAACCCAAGGCGCCGGTCGTCCTGGTGGACGCTCGAAGCGGGCGGGGACTGACCGGAGACGTGCTGGTCGCCACGCACCGGGCGCAGGCCGACGTGGTGCTCGTGATGGATGGCGACCTGAGCCACAGCCCGGAACAGGCGCCGGAACTTGTCCGGCCGGTGCTGGAAGACGACCGGGACATGGTCATCGGCAGCCGATACGTCCCCGGAGGGCGGATCCCCGACTGGCCCTGGAGACGACGGGCGATGTCCCGCATCGCTGGCGCGGTCGTCTGGCCCCTCACGGACGTCCGCGACCCGACCTCGGGGTTCTTCGCGATTCGCCGTGAGACCCTGCTCGGGGTCGGAGACGATGCCGAGGGGTTCAAGATCGGTCTGGAAGTCCTGCTTCGCAACGAAGGGAGCCTGCGGATCAGCGAAGTCCCGATCTGCTTCCCGGACCGCTCGCAGGGGCGGTCCAAGATGAGCCGGCGGCAGGCGGCCTGCTATCTGCGAAGGGCGATCGCCCTGACCGGCGGCGCAGCGACCGCCGGAACCGCCAAACGATTCGCCGCCGTCGCGACGCCGGGTCTCGGCGCCGACCTCGGCCTGTTCCTGTTCTTCAGGCACCAGGGCCTCGGCCTGGCCGCGTCCCATATCCTGAGCTTCGCGATCGTCGCCGGGGTCATCGCCGCGGCGTGCAGTCGATGGGTCTTCAAGCCCTCGGCCGGCAAGCACGGAGGGTGGGCGACGCTCCTGCGATTCGCGACGGTGCTCCTGGCGGCACTGTTCCTCCGAGGCGGCGTGCTGGCGACGCTGATGCAGCGGGCGGGCCCATCCGAGTGGGCCGCGATGCTCACAGGGGCGTTGGCCGGCATCGGCGTCACGTATCTCGGGTGCGCGTTCTTCACATTCCGGCGGGACGGCGACAAGTCCAACGCCCTGCCCTGGCGTCTGGCCGCCCTCGGACTGGTCGGCTACACGGTGCTGTTGCGGCTGGCGTACCTGGGTCTGCCCGACCTGCTGCCGGAAGAGGCGTACTACTGGAACTACGCTCAGCACCCGGCCCTGGGGTACCTGGATCACCCTCCGATGGTGGCCCGGCTGATCGGCCTGGGCACGGCCCTCCTGGGCGACACCGAAGCGGGCGTTCGCCTCGGGACCTTTCTCTGCTGGTTCGTCACGGCGGGGTTCACCTTCGCTTTGGCCCGCAATCTCTTCGGGAAAGGGACGGCACTGCTGGCGGTCGCACTGACGGCGGTCCTGCCTTTCTTCTTCCTGTTCGGGTTCTTCGCGACCCCCGACGCCCCGCTGACGGCCTGCTGGGCCGGGGCCTTGTTCTTCCTGGAACGGGCCTTGTCGGCCGAACGGGCGAGGGCCTGGTGGGGAGCCGGGATCTGCCTCGGGCTGGGCATGCTGTCGAAGTACACGATCGCCCTTCTGGTCCCCGCGACGCTGGTCTTCATCCTGTTGGACCGCCCCAGCCGGCGATGGCTGCGACGGCCCGAGCCCTATCTGGCGACCGTCCTGGCAGGTCTGCTCTTTGCGCCGGTGGTCTTGTGGAACATGGAAAACGGGTGGGCTTCGTTTCTGTTCCAGAGCGCCCACCGGCTCGACGCGGAAGACCGGTTCGGGCTTCCCCTTCTGGTCGCCGCCGCCGCCCTGTTGATCACGCCCATGGGCCTTCTCGATGCCCTTCGGGCGGTGTTCTCTCCGCAACGCCTGTTCGTCGTCGTCTTCACGCTGGTCCCACTGTCGGTCTTCGTTCTGTTCAGCCTCCGCCACGAGGTGAAGGTGAACTGGACGGGGCCCTTGTGGCTGGCCGCGTTGCCGGCGGTGGCAGAACGGATCTCGATGCCTCTGACGACAGGGCTAACCCCGCTGGACGCATTCGGCCGGCGGCTCTGGCCCTTCACGCTCGTCGCCTCCGTGCTCGTGTTCGGCGGATTCCTGCATTACCTCTCCCTCGGCCTTCCCGGCGTAGGAATCGACAAAGCCCTGGGTCTGCCCGCAGCCTGGGAAGAGCTGGGGCTGGATGTCGAGAGGCTCGCCGAGCAGGTCCGGTCCGATCTGGGCGCCGAACCGCTGGTCGTCGGGATGGACAAGTACGCCCTGGCCAGCGAACTGGCGTTCTACCGCCGCCACGGACAGAACGGAGTGGAGCTGACGTCCAGTCGCCACCATTTCGGCGGCAGCGGCCTGATGTACGGGTTCTGGTTCCCGCCCCGCCAATACGCCGGCTGGACGCTTCTGCTGATCAGTCTCGACCGCAGGAACCTGGAGCGTCAGAACATCCCCCGATGGGCCAGGCTGGACCCCATCGAAGAGCGGACGGTTTTC
>JAAYVJ010000608.1 GCA_012517265.1 Planctomycetota bacterium
CAAGGTCAAGATCATCATCAAGTACCCCCAGTGGTACGACCAGTTCCACAATCGCGGCTACGATGTCGTGGTGGAGACCGCGGACTTCGACAGGACCTGGGTGGGCACCGAAACCCGCGACTACGAAGACAAACAATGGGGTGGCGACGTCCAGTACAAAGGCTATTACCTCATGCGATGGCTCGGCGAGATCGGCGGCCCCAAGTGCGGCGGCGGTTGGTTCGACCCCTACGGCACCCATGAGAACACCTACGTCGAGCAGGCCCGCCAGACAGTCCTGGCCGACGCGAGGGAAATGTTGCTCTTCTGTTACGGCTCGCTCCTGCACGGCACCGGCCCGGCCAACGTCGCCAGGCTCCGCACGGAGATCCCCGGCCTGTTCAAGCTGGCCGCGCTGGTAAGAAACCAGCCGCCCAAGGGGATCGCAGCACCGAAGCCGCCCGCCAGCGACGGCCGCAACGAGCAGTACGTCTACGACTTCGCCGGTATGCTCGGACTGCCCCTGATTCCAACGGCCGAGATCCGCACGGACGTCAAGGCGGCGTTCCTGCCAATCCACGCGATGAAGGACCCGCAGTGGAGCGACAAGCTCGCTACCATGCTCAAGGCCGGGACGCCTGTGCTGGTCACCGACGGCTTGGCCGCCAAGATCCCGAGCGAACTGGCCTCTGACAAGAACCTGCTGACGCTCAAGGTCGACGGCAAACCGAAGAACCTCCTGAACCTGACGCGTGAAGACCTCAAGCCGATCCGAGAGAGACTCTTGGCTCCGTTCAACGTCCGCTTTGACGCCCCGAACAAGGTGGCCCTGTACCTGATCGGCGACCATCATCTCGCCATCGAGAACTTCAATGACGAAGCCGTGACAGCCACACTCAAACCGCCGGAACCGAATCTGAAGCAAGTCTTGGTTCTGCCGAGCACCGAGTCTGTGGGCATTGGGACGTGGACGCTCGGACGGTTTGAACTGTGGATCCCGCGTCGGACCCTCGCAGTGCTGGAGTACTGACCCCGCGTTCACGACCAACCTGCGTGCGTCATGACGGGTAGAAACGGCACTGGCCGCGAATGTGCATCCGCGGCCAGTCCTTCAAGGTAAGGGGGGCATCAAGTCTGTATCATTTGCGGCGTTTGCGAAGGATCGCCAGGCCGCTGAATCCCAGGAGTACGAAGGTGGCCGGCTCGGGCACGGACATTGCGCCGCTGAATCCGCCGGAGCCAAGGCCGCCGCGGTCGAGCATATCCGCGAAGCTCTTGTAGCCGACGCCGCTGCCGCCGGAGAAGGACAGGTCGAAGTCGAGCGCCGGCATGCCCAGTTTCTCCAGCAGCGCCAGGGCCGCCGAGCCGAGGGCCGAGCCTTCATGCGTGATGAACACGTTGCTGATGTCGGCCTTGAACTCGGTGTAGCCGCCGGCGACGGTGCCGAGCGTGCCCAGATCCCCGATCGCCAGGGTGCCGGTCATGTATGTCACGCTGTTGTCCGCGCTCTTGATCGTGATTTGCGAGTTGCCCAGCGGAGTCAGGGTATAGGGCGCGCCGGGGATGCCGCTGATCTGGAAGGCGGGCAGGTACACGTGGGCTCCGACCAGGGCGTCGTAGTTGCTGCCCAAGCCGCTGTCGATCGTGATCGACTGGTCGAAGCTCAGAATGCCCGCCCCGTTGTAGGACCACTCGCCCGCCGAGCCGTCGGTCGGGCTGAACGTGAGGACCTGCTGGGCGGCCACCGTATCCGCGAAGATCGGGCTCGTCGCAGTGGCCGCCAGGATGATCGCCAGAGTCAGGGATGTTCTCATATCTCGTTCTCCTCAGGGTTCGTCGTTGGAGATTTCGTCGCGTTCCGATTCACATCAAGCCGGGCGGACGGTCGCGTTTCTGCGACGGCGTCTGGCGACGCCCAACAGCCCGCCCAGTCCGAGCAGAATCGCGGTGGCCGGCTCCGGCACGGCGACCAGGTACTCCTGGTTTCCGTTGCTGACCAGGACCCGCAGGTCGGCCCTGGGCCCGGCGCCGGTGAGGCTGTGCAGCCACTTGTTGGCGGTCTCGTAGTCCAGGTTCTCGGCCTTGAACCCGCCGAGACCCACGGTGCCGTCGAGCGTGACGTCCCAGTCGGCGGCCGCGGTGGGCATCTTCTCGTAGATGATTTCCCAAACCGCGGCGGCGAAGGCCTGTGCGGCCCGGTTGTCCTGGGCGGTATAGGAACCCGAGGCCCAGGCCGGATCGTAGTAACGAGCCCACAACTCCCGCAGATAGCTCCCCTTCGTCCTGCCCAGCGTCTCCCCGGTGTAACTGTTGTAGACGTTTTCCGGCACCGTGACGCTGTAGGTCGTGGTCGTCTTGGGAGCCGGCTCCTGGAGCTCCATGCAGAAGGCCGGGATCTGGCCGTTGCGCCAGGTGTCGCCGGCGCCGGTGCTGCCGGTCTTGTTGAGCATGTACACGCCGGACATCGCGTCGTAGCCGTCATAGCCCGCGCCCCAGAAGAGCGTCGTATCGTAGGCGCCGTAACCGTCGTGGACGACGTCCACCGTGTCGGCGTGGGCCAGGTGGGCGGCCGCCAAAGGCAAGGCCACCACGCAGGCCGTCAGAAGCATTCGTCGTGTCGTCCGCTCTCTCATATCACCATACCCCCATGTCACCGGACCGAGTCGGTCGCGCGTCTGCCAGCGCACCTTGAGCGACCTTTGTGCCCGTTGGATGTCAGAACTGCGGGTTCCGTCCGGCCTGCACCCGATGGCTCAATGCGAGAAACGCCCCGTCCGGAAGCGAAAACATCAAGCCATCAACCCAAACTACATGGTGCTCAAAAGAAGAGAGGAGAGATTGTTGAGCACCCCCCATTTAGAATCAGTCGCCCGTTGGCCACTGATAAGGGTAGTGTACCCATTCGGAAGGGGGAAATCAAGAAGACGGGCCTCGTTCAGACGGCCCGGCAGCACGATCTCACCTGGGGTCCTGCGGACCCCGCGATTATCGGAGATAGAGCATAGTTTTCTCGCTGGGCCACGAAGATTTTTCCGCCGTGTCGTGAAATCCTCTCCCCTGGGAAAGCGAGAGCCGCGAAGTTCCGTGCAACAAGCCCTTGATGCCCGGTGATACTCCGCGGTCGCTGTTTTAGCGTTTTGTGTTATCCTGTGGAGAACATGTGGATAACTCGGTTGTTTCACAAGCATTCTGTGACTTCGGGAGTGGTTGCGGCGGGCGAAGGAGCACATCATGTGACAGGTCAATCCCCTGAGCAGAGCCCGCCCAGGCAGCAAGATGACTGTAACTTTCTATTTTGAAATAACTTACAACTGCACAAGGCGGGAACGCCGCAACAGAAAGTGGCGAGGTCGCGATTCGGCCGCCACTGCTCCCTATTGCTCCTATTTTATCTATACAGACTCGGTCAATTCAGCTTCTTGGTGGAAAAGCGGTTGAGAACTCCTGCAAAGAGATCCCGAACAACTCCTCCGGACGGGCGGATAACCCATTGGCATGGACGGGATTACGGTGACGATAGGCAGGCTGTGGTGAGCCGCGGCCCATCGGGTATAATAGCCGCCAGCCGAGGATGGGCCTTCGTTAAGGAGATACCGTGAAGACTCGCAGTTGCGCCATCTTGGTCGCGTTGGTGGTCGTCTCAGGGGGCATCGGCTGTTCCCGGCATGTGGCGGTCGTCCGGAAGTCCAGGCCGGTCCACAGGGTGGCACAGCCCCAAGCCGAGTGGGGTCCCCTGGCGGGCGGGCTTCAATGCCGGTTGCGACCGGTCAAGCGGGCGTATCCGCCCGGCGAGAGCCCGGCTTTCAAAGTCGACCTGTCCAACCGCGGCAGCAGAGTCTTCGCCTTCATCCAGAGCGAGCAGGCTCCCCTGGATCGGTTCGCCATCGATGGTCGGTGGAAACCCTGGCCGAGCCGCCCGCCGACCGACGGCAAGACCCTGGCTCTGGGCCCCGGCGTCGAGTTCACCGAGTTGCCGGCGGTTCTTCCTGCTGACGCTCAATCCTCACTCACCGCCGGCCCGCACACGATTCAGGTCGCTTTCTCCTTCGAAGGCATCGAGGTGGTCAGCAACCCCGTCGAGATCGAAATCATCGGCCAGCCGTAATGTCTCTCACTTGCTCTTGCTCAACTCCACGTAACGGACGGCCAGTTCGATCGGGCCTCCGACGATCGCCAGGCGAAGATCGGCTCCGTTGCAGCGGCCCATGAAGCAGCAGTCGGGCAGTCTGAACTCGACGGTCCGCCATTGCCCCGTGTCGCCCACTTGCACGCTCCCGGCCGGACGGAACGCTCCGTCGAGCGGGCCCTCGGGGACAGTACTGTCGTACTCCACGCCGAAGGAGAAGCAGTCGGCGTCGCGATAGGTCACCCGCAGCGTTGCGGACTTCTCCATCAGGCCGCACACGAAGGCGTCGTCGACGTCGAAGTACAGATAGCGGCCGGTTGCCGAATGCGGGTTGGGCAGACTGACCACGGCCCGCGTGTCACCCACGGTCCGGATCTCCCAGAACCCGTCGCCGCTGCTGGGCCGCAGGGTCAGGCCGGCGGGCTTCTCCGCATGCCAGGCCACCGCGTCGGCGTTGGCGAATCCCCACGGGAATCGCAACTGCGTCCCGCTGTGCCACATATCCGCAAAGAGGCGAGTCAAGACGATGTACGTCCGGCCGTACTCGCGGGAGTGCGCCACGTCGGTGCCCTCGTGCCATTCGTTCCACGTCTCGACGTGCACCATCCACGGCCGCGTGGCCGGGTCGAGCTGGAGCGTCTTGGTCCAGCGATCGACGTAGGTCCGGCCGTCCTTGCGATCGATCACGAGGGGCTCGCGGCCGGGGACCGCGCTGTGGTCGTATCCGGCGCCGAGCGAAACCGTCTCGCGGAAGATCAGAGGGCCGTTGACCGCCCCGCCCCAGGCGTAGATCGCGTCCGCATCGCCTCGCCAGCCGGGGGATTTGACGAGAAACGGCTCGATGCCGAAGTCCTCCCGGAAGCGTGCCTTCATGTGTGTGAACTGCCGCTCGGGGTCTTGCTTGGCCGCGAAGGACGCGTCGTAGAGGAAGATGATCGGCCTGCCGTCGATGCGGGCCCACTTCTGTGGCGGGATCCGGCTCCAGAAATCGCGGATGGCTCGATAGAACCACTCCCGGCCGAAGTCCGTCGTCAGGTCCACGTGATAGGCGCTGCCGTCGGGGTTGCCGTCGTTCCATTGCAGGATCGAGGTGTCGAAGAACATGCCGATGGCCGGCGGCTTGAGCCCTTCTCTCTCCATCGCGGTGTGCGCCTCGACCAAGGGCCCCAGCCCGGCGAAGCTCCACCCGTCGTACTTGCCCGGCACGCCCCAGAACACCGGCATCAGGAAGTCGATCCCGGCGTCGATCATGTCCATCATCTGGCCCCTGTGCCAGGCGACGCTCTTGAAGCTGATCCCGTCCATGTCCGCCGGATGGGTGGTCAGC
>JAAYVJ010000013.1 GCA_012517265.1 Planctomycetota bacterium
AGGACGCCCGTTCTGTCCTAGCCGGACTCGTGATCAGCGGCTCGCCCAGGGGCGTCTTCTGCAACGCCGCGGCGCCCACGATCTTCAACTGCCGCATTCTGGATAACACCGGTTTCGGGATCGCCCTGATGGCCGGCAGCGCGCCGACTCTCGTCAACTGCATCATCGCCGGCAACGCCTCGCACGGCATCTCCCTGGAGGAAGGGGCCCTGGCGGTCATCGACCATTGCACCATCGTCGGCAATCGTCTCGCCATCGTCGGCGGCTCGCCGATCGTGACCAACTCCATCCTCTGGGACAACAGTCCCGACGGCGTCACGCCTCCGATAAGCGGGGGGGCGGCCGTAACCTACTCGGACGTCCAGGGTGGATACGAAGGCCAAGGGAACATCGACGAGCTTCCGCGGTTCGTCGAGCCCGGCCAGTGGGCCAACCCCGGCACGCCCCAGGTCGCCTGGGTCCGCGGCAACTATCACGTCTTCGCCGATTCGCCCTGCGTCGACGCGGGCAATCCCGCCTTCACGCCAACCGTGCTCACGACGGACATCGACGGCCACGCCCGAATCCTCGGCAGCCGGACCGACATCGGTTGCGACGAGGTTCCTCAGCCGGTCCATGTCACGTGGCTGGGCCACGCCGCCGTCCGCATCGCCTGGAAGGACCTCGTCCTGTACGTCGATCCGTATCGCCTGACGACCAGTCCCCAGGACGCGGATCTTATCCTCATCACGCACAGCCACAGCGATCATTACTCCCCGTCCGACATCGCAAGGGTCCGCACGGGCAAGACGGAGTTTGTGGCGCCGGCCGACGTCGTCAAGGCCCTCGGCGCAGGCCAGGTCCTCCTGCCCGGCCAGAGCATCGAAATCCTCGGCCTGGCGATCGACGGCGTCGCGGCGTACAACCTCACCAAGACCAACCACCCCAAGGCCAACAACTGGCTTGGCTTCGTCGTCACCGTCGGCTCCAGCCGGATCTACTGCGCGGGCGACACGGATTTGACGGACGAGATGAAAGCCATCACCGACGTCGACCTGGCCTTCCTCCCGGCCGGTGGCACCTATACCATGGACGCGGCGGAGGCCGCCCTGGCGACGCGGTTCGTCCAGCCGACGCTCGCTGTCCCCTATCACTGGGGAACTGTCACGGGGACCGTCGCCGACGCGGAGCGTTTCGCCTCCCTGGCGGCCTGCAACGTCAAGGTAATGTCCGCCGGACAGACTATCAGTTCGGAAGACTGGTCGCGAGACTTCACGTTCGTCGCCCACTGGACCTTCGATGAATCCCACGGACTCATCGCCTCCGACAGCGCGGGCGACTACGACGCCACGCTCGCGGGCGGGCCGCTCTGGCAACCCATGGCAGGGCGACTCAACGGCGCGATCCTCCTCGACGGCGTGGATGACTGCATTACGACTCCGTTCATCCTGAATCCGTCGCAGAAGACGTTCAGCGTCTTCGCCTGGATCAAGGTCGGCGGCCCCGGCCAGACGATCCTCTCCCAGATCGGCGGAGCAAACTGGCTCCTCGCAGACCCGTCCACAGGCGCTCTGGCGACGCAGCTCAAGATGTCCGGCCGCGGCAGCAAGGACCTCATCTCGTCCGCCGTCGTCACCGACGGCCAGTGGCACCGCGTCGGCTTGACCTGGGACGGTTCGACGCGTGCGCTCTATGTTGACGATGTCGAGGTCGCTCGTGACACGCAGACAAGCCTTGCCGGCGGGACCAATGGCCTTCGCCTTGGAGCCGGGCCGAACGCCGAGGCGACGACCTTCTGGTCCGGCTGGATCGACGATGTCCGAATCTATACGCGCGTCGTCGTCCCGTGAGACATTTGCAGCGGATGAGAGACCACGGAAACCGTGCGTCTGAGAACCGTCCGCTCGAGGCGCGACGACAGAGGCAGTATGTGATCTGGGGAAATAGAAAAGGCAGAAGGAGAGAGACCCATGAACTGGATCGTCTCCTTCTGCCTTTCTTTGATCCCCTTCGCCTCTTCCTTCCAGGGAGTTCTTGACGAACGGCTTATTTCTTCTTGCCGAAGAAGCTCTTCTTCTCCTTGGCGGGTTTGTCCGCCTTGGCGGGCTTCTCCGCTTTGGCTTTCTTCTCCTTGGCCGGCTTCTCGGCCTTGGCCTTCTTCTCCTTCTGCGCCTTGGCCGGGGCGGCAGACCGCTCACGCCCGACCACGAAGGAGACACCCACGACGATCAGTGATACGACGATCGCGCCGCCAAGAAGGTACCAAATGAAGGCCTGCATCGACGAGAGAATCGACGGAGTCACGCCTCGCAGACCTGCGATCGTGACGATCGCCGTGTACAGCAGGGCCAGCAAGGGCAGGAACAGGAGCATGCCCAGAATATTGCTTTGAGCGTCCGGCGCCGCCTCGGCGTACGCCGCACCCACCATCACAGGCATCGCCGCGACCGGCTCGGGCATCGGCATCTCTTCCTCGGCCCCGCCGCCGGCCCCAGATTCGGCCTCTGACGTGATGTCCTCAAATGAGGCTTCTCCGCCCACTGCGGCAGGCTCCGCGTCGGAGGCTTCGCCGCCGCCTTCGCCGCCTTCGGATGTATAGATCTCGTCCAGAATGCCGCCCAGTGACGTATCGTCCGCCTGCAGAGACAGGTCCAGGAGGCCCGACCCGCTGCCAAACGAGTCCAGGCTCACGTCGTCCTCGATCTCCTCGAGGGAGGCCTCGCCGCCGGAGCCGGCAGGCCCGACCGCCGTCTCGGCCATTGAGTCCTCAGTCAGATTGAGGTCGCCGCTCGACTCGCCCAGGACGTTCACGCCGTCTTCGCCGGCAACGGCCGTATCCATTGCGGTTATATCGGACCCGGACTGGGAGGCCATGATGTCGGATTCAGCGGCAAGCGCGATTTCCTCTTCAGTCCCCTCGCCCAGATCGTCGGTGAGACTGTCGCCCGCGGTGGCCGCCTCAGCGGCCGGCTCTTCGTCGGTCAGGAACGGCATATCCTCGGCTCCCGCCGGGGCTTCTTCGCCTGCTGGGGGTTCCTCGCTGAGCACCATGTCCTCGCCCGCCGTCTCCTCGGGAGCCAGACCGAGTTCGGACGTGGATTCGACCTCGGCCGTAGGTTCCAGGGCCGGCGTCTCCTCCTCGTCCAGCTTGAACAGGTCTTCATCCGACAGGGGGGCCGCTTCTTCGACCGGGGCTTCCTCAAGCCCGAGCTCTTCCATAGCGCCCTCTTCCGCCACCGGGAGCTCCTCAAGGGCTGCGTCGACGCCCGCGGACAAGAGACTGTTCACCTCGTCGATCTTGAACAGCAGGTTGGAGCCGTCGCGGAACTCGCGGAGTTTGCCCTCTTTGACCAGTTGCTTGACCTGATCTTCGGTCTTGCCGAGCTGTTGAGCCGTTTCTTTGAGCGAGTAGAACATGCCAGCCATAAATTCGCCATCTCCACCGACGGGTTCCCAATCGCGAGGGCCGCGTTTGGGCCCGTCCGAACGCGGCTACGGGGCGTCTTGGATCCCCCGGATCGTAGTTCCCTAAGGCTTGTATTTTACCGTATCCACGCAACTTATGCAATTCTTTTTTCCACAGATCGCCCGATCCGCACGCCCGAACGCAGCCCGCAGGCGTTCCGCCCCGGCCCCATAATCCCGCCGATACCAGGATTGCCGCGTCTTGACAGGCAAACATTCGCTCGTCCGCCTCAAGGCTGAGCCTCGCTGGCCGCCCGACGAAGCCGCCGCGGTACCGCCGCGATTGGCACATCCCTGGACGACCTGAATCCCGACTCCGCTGTTGCGTGGCCGCCGACCATGCCGGTATAATGGACTGTCGATCGTCGCGGGGTGTAGCTCAGTTTGGCTAGAGCGCATGCTTTGGGTGCATGAAGTCGCTGGTTCGAGTCCAGTCACCCCGATCCGGCAGAAATCGATCTGGCGCCGCGGGAGCACCCCAGGGCGTTCCCGTCTGTCTGATCGCGACAAGTCTGTCTCAATCCCAGGTCGCTCCGCTCGTTGGCATCACCCGGCCAGGAACTTGCGGAGATCTTCGTTCTCCATCTCGTGGACCGCGTTGGGGGTGACTCGGAGGGAGACTTGCGGTTCGGCGTTGAAGGCTCTGTAGATCGCTCGCAGTTCCGCCATCGCCGGCTCGACGGTTTCGTTGTAGGAGGCGGAGTTGTTGTCCGGGGCTACGACGTCCTTTTCGCCGTAGTGGATCCGGATCGGGCGGGGGGCGTTCAGGCCTGCGATGTCGCTGCGGTCCATCCACTTCAGGACGCCCGGGATGCAGTGGGCCGGGGCGTTGTAGCAGCGGGAGAAGATTACCGAGAAGGAGCCCAGGCTGCCGCTGGCGTAGATCCTCCGCACCCGCTCGCTGAAGACCGGGTACGTGATCGCCAGGTCCCCGCCGTAGGAAATCCCGGCGACGTCGAGGGTCGCGACGCCCTTGACATCAGAGAGCCACTGTTCCCAGCGGAGCAAGTCCTCGACGTGCTCGCCGACGAGGGTCTTGCCGTACAGGAACGCATCGGTGACCAAGGAGAACTGAGGGCCCCGGTCCCAGCTCCAGTAATCCAGACAGTAGTTCTCCTGTTGGCGGGCGACGTCGCCCAAGACACCGAAACCGCGCAACGCAGGGCACAGGACGACATGGCCCGCCTGAGCGAGGTTCAGGGCGAACATGTGGTGGTAATCGTCCCCTGCACCGACGCAAGGCTCGGCCTGGCCGTGGCCGTGGATCGCCATCACCGCCTTTCGCGATCCGCCGCGGGGCGAGAGGAAATAGGCCGGGATCGAGAGAGAATCGGCGACCTGCATCACCCAGGCCTCAATCGTGACATCGCCGCAGGTCGCCGAACGCAGGAGGCGTGCCTTGCATGGAGCCGGCGACGAGAAACCCAGCAGCTCCGCCAGCTTCGCGCGGCACTCGGTGCGCCACGCCTGAGGCGCGCCCTTGTATTTCCCGAAAGACAATCCGCGTTCGGCGCCCTCATGGCGGAACTTCAGCGTCAGCTCCTCCGGACGGACGAAGAACTGCGGACCAATCGCAGGAACCTCTTCTTTCGCGTCATCGCCTTGAGCAGCAACACCTGCAGATATCGCTGCGGCGCCGACGCCCATCATCTTGAGAAACTCGCGACGCGTGTTACTTTGAGATGCCATTCACCGTCTCCCATGCCCACAACACGGCGGAGCAAGCCTCACCGCACACGGCGGTGTTCACGCCGTCGCGGCGTTCAGTTCGACCGCCGAGACCGACGCCGCCGGAAAGGTCCACACACCGTCCGCCGGCAGGTCCTTGCGCACCGGCTTGATCGCGCGAGCCTGTGTCTCGATCACTTCGAATTCCGGGTCCACGGCCAACTCGAAGACCTGGCCCGATCGGATGCCCATTCCGTCGATCGCGAGCTTCACAGTAACGGAGCGATCGCGTCTTGTATTCACGACATGCAGGTAGAGTCGATCGCCTGTCCGGCTGGCCGTCACATCCAGGCCGTCCGGCGTCCGTGCGACGCCGACCGCCTGCTCGCCTGTGTGATGGCGGTAGAGCGCCATGACCAGGGCCACCGGCATCATGTACGACTCGCCGCCGGGGACCGGGATCATGATCGCGTTGACCTGCCATCGCGTGCCGCAGAAGTCGGCCAGTGTCGCGATCTTGAGCTTGTCCCCGTGGCGCTCGTGGACGTTCAGGAGCCGGGCGTCGGCGACGCCGGCCGCCCAGGTCGAGAGCACCTCGCAACGGTTGCGGCCGGGCAGGGCGAAGTGACATTCCGTCATCGCCAGGGGCATTTCGTACTTTGCGACCTGCTCGCGAACCTCGCGGATTCTCGCGTCGTGGACGTTGGCCGCGTTCATCAACCGATCCCAGGTCTTGGCCGGGTCCTTGCGATACTCGATCCCGCGCAACGGAGACTCGGGCATTCCACTATCCGGATTGAACATGTGGTGGAACGCGACATACTGGAGATGTTCGCCGGCCATCTCGATCATACGAGGGGCCCAGCCGCTGTCGCCCCATCCGATGAGCTGGATGCTCGGGTCCTCGGCCCGCATCGCGCGGGCGAACGAGATCGTTCGTCTTGCAGCGGTGTCGCAGTCGAAGCCGTTGGGGTCGTATGAGGTCTCGTTGCCGATCTGCCAGAATCGCACGTTGTAGGGCTCGGCCCGGCCGTGTTCTCGCCGGAGCTTGTCGTCGGGCGCATTGCAGTAGCGGACCCATTCCGCGGCCTCCTGCGGTCCCGCACTTCGCACGTTGCCTTTCGGATCATGCTGCCAATACTTGCGGCCGTCGGACTCGAAGTTCACGCAGTAGAAGGGCTCGGCGCCGACCCGGCGGCAGAAATCGACGAACTCGTGCGTGCCGACCTCGTTGGTCTCGACGCCGCCCCAGAGCAGGTTCAGCATGGGCTTTCGTTTGTCCTGGGGGCCGACGCCTTCCTTCCAGCGATAATACGAGCTGAAGCACCCGCCCCAACGCAGCAGCGGGGGGGCCAGCTCCCTCGTGACATCGATCACGTCGTCGCGCCAGCGGTCGTTGGCAGAGTCCCACGCGGCGGCGACGGAGCCGTCGGTCGTGCCCAGGGGCTCCATGAATTGCATGTACAGGTAGGGCGAGAGATCGAATCGCGGCTTGGGGTCCACGACGATCGCCGGCC
>JAAYVJ010000095.1 GCA_012517265.1 Planctomycetota bacterium
AACACCTGTCCGCATGTGTCTGCCGCAGCGGCCAGGACATAGTCCACGTTCTTCCCCCGCTTCTTGTAGGCTTGCAGCCGGGGCTCATGGATCGCCTGCGCCTCGATCAGAAGATAGGACGCATCAGGAAACCACCGCTGCGTTTGCCGCGACCATCTGCCGTCGGAGGCGCCGACATCGATGACCGTCGCAACCTGGAGCCCCATGCCGTGGATTCTCTCCAGAGCGGACTGCCAAGACACCGAGTTGGACGACCGCACCAATTCACAGCCGAACCGGCGCAGCAGACGGTTGGCGATTCTCGCCCCGCGCGACCAGACATCGGCCATACGTGCTTTCTCCTCGGTCAGATCGCGTGCGGAACCGCCGCTTGCCGGGGTTGAGCAACGTGAACACAGGCGATCTGTTCATATGCGGCGACAGTGTCACGCACGATGGATTCTGCGTCATGTCGCACCCTCGCAACACTGCGGGCGTTGGCGCTCAGTCGTTTCCGCATGGCCGCGTCACCCAACAGGCGATCGATCGCCTGCGCCAGAGCGGCTGGGTTCTTGGGCTCGACCAGGAACCCATTCTCCAGGTGTCGGATCATGGAGGGAATCCCGCCAACTCGCGACGCGATCACGGGCACTCCCGCGACCATGGCTTCGGCCACCGAGTTGGGGCTGTTCTCTGCGTGGGAAGGCAGGACGAAAGCCTGCGACTGCTCGTGCAACCTGGCGATCTCCTCGCTGGAGCGATGGCCCAGGAACTGCACGCAGTCGTAGATTCCCAGTTGCCGGCAGCGGCGTCTCAGAAGGGTCTGATACCTCGCCGTCCCGGAACCGACCATACGGAGATGCACAAGCCGCGACTGTCTCTTCAAGAGGTGGACTGCCGTCAGAAGGTCCTCGATTCCTTTTCGTCTTTTCATCGCGCCTACGAAAAGCAGACTGTTGTCGTCCCGTGGATCCCAGTGGACGTGGAAGAACGTCTCGTGCACGGCCTCCTGGATGTTCGCGATCCAGGCGGTCCGATTGAGCGAAAGAACGTACCCGGCATCAAAGGCCGTTCTGCAGGAGAACCATTTGCCCTGACGAATCGCGCGTTTTTCGCATCGTTCGGCCAGTCGAAACCGCAACGAAGGCTCCGCCTTCCTGCATTCCGCGACAACTCCCTGGATGTGAATCATGTGAGGACGCGATGAGTCGAGCGCAGCCAACGCATAGGGGCCTTCCGTTCCGAACGCATGCACGATGTCCGGGGCGATGTCCTCGATTGCACGCACCAGGCGTCTGCGATCTCCGCGGAACCCGCAGGCGACGTCCAACGGCAGATACCATGGGTAGCCCCGATCGGAGAACGGGACGCCGCTCGGAAGAACGTGAAACGCCACATCGCCCATCCCAAACGCTTTCGGCCTGCGAACGAAGGGGCACACAGTGACAATGTGCAACTCGATCTCTGTTCTCCGAGACAGCGCAGCGGCCAGATTGACGACCCACGAAGAGGGATGGCCATCGATCGATCTCCGCATGCCCAGGTGGGGCTCCAGTCGGAGAAACGGATAGTTCGCCAGCCACACGATCCTCATGGTTCCTGCCCGAGAAACATGAACGACAGGTAGAGAGCCCCCGTCAGGAATTCCTCCCCCTGGAGCGTCAGGACGATGACACCCAGGATGACCGCGGTCTCCATCATCCGGTGTCTCGTCAACGCATGGATACTGCCGGCGGTTGCCAGGAGATAGGTGAACAAGCCCGCCAGACCCATCTCGTGGACGAAGCGAAGAACGCCGTTTCCGGCCGGCGGGTTGCGTTCCAGGTACGGGTCCAGTGCAAGATAGGTTCTCAAGTTCCGGCCCCACCCCGCCACGGGGCGGGCTCGAATGTAGGGTTCATGAAAGAAGAAGGACGCAAGTCGCCCCCCTTGCGCGGTGAACTGACGCATCTCGACGTGACTCAACTCGCTGGCGATCTTTGTGGACAGGAACTCCAGTTTCCAGACTGCCGCCGTGGAGAACCACGCGGCCGGAAGCAGGCAGAGACACAGCACTGCCGTCTGCATCTGTTTTCTGGACACGCCGATCACTTCCGTCATGTGCAGGCTCAGCGCGATCGGCAGGACGATGTAGCCCATGGTGGAGAAAGTGGTGAGAATCGACAGACTGAAGAGCAGGAGTGCGATTCGATCCTCTCGCGAACTGATGCGGGCTCGAGCGAGTCGGAGGAACACAAGGGCGACCAGCGCGAAACCGGCGAATGCACCCGGTTCCCAGAAGAACCCCGAGTTTCGGTGGGGGTACTTGACCTGGAAATTGTACAGCCCGATGTCGTATCGGTGTTCGAGCCTGGCGCCGATCCATCGATGGAGACTGTCGAACGGGGCACGAAAATCCAGCCCGACCGCTTGGCACACCTGATCGGGAATGTAGAAGCAGAGACTCGCAAGGCAGACGAACACCATGACATTGACGTACACGCGAGGAAAGTCCCGCACGAGACTCACAGCGGCGTATGCCACGTACAGTCGCGCAAAGAAGCCCATGAACGTCACGAGAGGGACGTAGCGGAAAGACGCCGCTTGCCAGATCTGAATGGCGGCGAATACCCCAAGGACTGCAACGAACCTCGGGTGGGGGGTGAATCGTCTTCTGTGCTCCAGCAGCACAGTGAAGAGCGCGGCGGCCGCCAGCAGTCCAGTTTCCGCCTGTTTGCCTTCCGTGAACCGCACATGCCCCGAGATGATCAGCAACACCAGGACAATGATGTTGTCCCACAGGATCTCCCCTCTGGCGACTCGGTCGGCAGACGCAATGTCGGGACGCCCGGCGAGATAGGAAGCCATCAACTGCATTGAGGTTGCAAATGTGCGAACGAGTCTCTTTCAACCGGCCACGGCGGAGATCGTCTGCGCGACCCCCTGGCCCGCTTTGCGACTGATCTTCCCGTAGAAACACAACGACAGCGCCGCCACCGCGCCGTAGGCCACGCTCGACGCCACAGAAGCCCCCATGATGCCATACCGCGGGATGAACCAGAAATCCAGTGCAATGGTGAGAACCAACGCACAACCGGCGCTGATCGAATTGAACTGGGGATACCCCCGCCCTGCGATGTCGCTCGTGAGCACCTTCGTGCTGCCCATCAGCGCCGTGCCCGGCAGGAGGGCCACCATCGGCAGGTATGCGGCGGAGAAGGCGCGGGAGAAGAAGACATCGATCAGGGGCCTGCCCCCGATGATCAGCACCGCCGCCCCGGCGATGGACAGCACAGTCACGAACCGAAACACCTTGGGCGTAAAGGCGTTCATCGATTCGGGGTGTGTCGCCGCCGCTTTGGGGAAGATGACGAAGGCGGCGGAGCGAGGGAACATCCACAGTGCTTCGGCCATTCTGACCGAGATCGTGTAGAGCCCGACATCGGAGGGCGTGAGGTAGTAGTTGACCAGGAACATGTCCAGGCGATAGTTGAAAAAATGAAGCAGGTTGCCGAGATGCCCGCGAAGCCCATAGGAAATCATGGGGCGAACGACAGAGCCGCTCCACCGGGGTGTAAACACGGCGCCTTGACGGAATAGAAGCGCGGAGAGGGCAGCCAGGGCAATCACGGCGCCGGCCAGGTGGGCCAGGACGGCTCCGACCGGGCCCATCCGAAATGCCACCAACAGTACGAAGTCGGCGAAGAGAAGAACCACGCTCTGGGAGAGGGTGACCGCGTTCAACGTGGAGATTCGGCGCAGGCCCTGCAGGATGCCGCTGAAGAGGATCTGGAGAAGGCCCAGCGGCACGGCGAGGGACGCCAGGAACAGCAAACGGGGGGACAGACCCGGCACGAGGGTTCGGATCGTTCCTGTGGCGATCATTCCAGCAACTGCGGCCGCACAGACCACGCTGATTGCCAGGGTGTACGCGACGCAGTGGGAGGAAGCCGTCGCCACAGCCATCGTCTCCGATCCCACATAGTACACGCAAGCCATGTTCATCCCGGCGCTTAAGAACAGAACCAGCATGTTGGGGACCAGCAGCGCCATTGCCACAACGCCTTTGTTCTGAGGACCCAGCCACCGAGCCAGAACGACAGCGTTTGCCACGCCGAGACACAAGGCCAGGAATTGCATGGAGAACGTGGATGCGACGTCCCTTGTGAAGGACCGGTCGTGGCCCCGGCGTTTTGCCGCCGATACAGTCTCTCTGCGTCTGTAAGTCATGGTCCGGCAGTCCTTGCGATGAAGACGATCCCGTCGGCGAAGAACGGATTGATGCGATACAGCGTCGAGAACACGGCACGCCGCGGGAACGTTCGGAGGTAATGCAGGATTCGTCTTGCCGTCGGAGTCTCCCTGTCGGCTCGTGGCGTCATCTCCGTCTTGCGGGCATTGGGTCGGTCCTCTCTTTGGTTCCGCAGGCGTCGTGTCACGTTCGAGAACAAGTCCGAAGGCTGCAGCGAGTACACGTAGGTCTTCTGGATCTCCAGTCCGCTTTGTCGCAGGAGGTGTGTTGCCGTCGCATAGGAGAACCAGTAATTGTGTTCGGGGTGCACGAACTCCACGCCGCGCAACAACCAGAGCCAGCTCGTGGTCCGAAACGCATTCGGGACGGTGATGATCAACTGTGTGCGGCCGGGGGTCATTACGTGTCTGACGCCGGCGAGGAACAGCCCGGGGTTCTGCAGGTGTTCGATGATCTCGGACGCGACAACCACATCAAAAGGCCGGGAGCCGAGAGCCTGCATTGCCCGGGCGTCGCAGGCATCGGCCACCACGAGGTTGGCGTATCCTCGCGCTCGCAGGAGCGAGATCCCCTCATCATCCACGTCCATCCCCCAGACCTCGTCGGCCACCGCCGCG
>JAAYVJ010000096.1 GCA_012517265.1 Planctomycetota bacterium
CGGAGTTCAACGTCGCCGGCCGGGAGGATGAGCAGGCCTCGTGTCTGTTCGTCGGGCCGGACGCGGCCAAATGGGCCGATGGGCAGTTCTCCACCGACGGGCTCGGCGCCGAGGGGATCGTCCTCAAGACCGTCGGCGACGATCTGATCCTGGCCGGCGGCCGGCCGCGAGGGACGCTGTACGCCGTTTACACTTTCCTCGAAGACCAGTTCGGCTGCCGATGGTGGTCTTCGACCGAGAGCACGATCCCCAAGAATCCGACGCTCACTGTCGAGAAGCTCGACGTGCGCTACGTCCCGCCGCTGGAATACCGCTCGCCCTTCTGGACCGACGCCTTCGACGGCGACTGGTCCGCCCGCAACAAGGCCAACGGCCAGGCCCACCGCCTGGAGGCCCGCCACGGCGGCAAGCACATCTACGAGGGCTTCGTCCACACCTTCTTCCCCCTGATCCCGCCGGAGAAGTACTTCGCCGAGCACCCCGATTGGTTCAGCGAGATCAACGGCGTGCGCAAGCACGAGCACGCCCAGCTCTGCCTGACCAACGAACAAATGCGACAGGAACTGGTCAAGAACCTCAAGCAGAACCTCCGCAACAATCCGCAGGCGACCATCGCGTCGGTCTCGCAGAACGACTGGCACGGCAACTGCCAGTGCGCCAACTGCAAAGCGATCGAAGAGGAGGAAGGCAGCCCGGCGGGCCTGATGCTTCGCTTCGTCAACGCGGTCGCGGAAGACATCGAGAAGGAGTTCCCCAACGTCGCGATCAGCACGCTGGCCTATCAGTACACGCGAAAGCCCCCCAAGATCACCAAGCCCCGGCCCAACGTCATCGTCCAGTTGTGCAGCATCGAATGCTCGTTCTGCAAGCCGCTGGCCGACGAGCGGAACAAGGCCTTCCGCGACGACATCGTCGGCTGGTCGCAGATCAGCAAGCGGCTGTACATCTGGGACTACACGACCAATTTCCGGCACTACTTCCTGCCGCACCCGAACCTGCGGGTTCTCGGGCCCAACGTGAAGTTCTTCGCCGACCACAACGTCACCGGCATCTTCGAGCAGGGCGCGTACACCACGATGGGGGCCGACATGGCCGAGCTTCGCGCCTGGGTGTTGGCCAAGTTGCTGTGGGACCCGAGTCGCGACGGCGAGGCCCTCGTCAACGAGTTCGTCGAGGGGTACTACGGCCCGGCGGCCCCTCACATCAAGGCCTATCTCACGATCACGCACGACGCGGTCGAAGCCTCGGGCGACTGGCTGGGCTGTTTCCAGGAGACCAACGCCAAGTTCCTCTCGCTCGACACGCTCTCCCAGGGCTGGAGCTGCCTCCAGGCCGCCGAGCAGGCGGTGGCGAACGACCCCGACCTGCGGTTCCGCGTGCAGGTGGCCGAACTGCCGGCCCTGTACGCCTTCATGATGCGGTGGAAGAACCTGCGGGAGACCGCCCAGAGCACGAATGCCAAATGGCCCATGCCCGACACGATCCAGGCGGCCTTCGATCAGTTCATGGCCATCGCCAGAAAGAAGAACGTCACGCGGCTGAACGAGTGGCAGGACGGCTTCGGCAATCTGGAGAAGGCGGTGGCGGAAAACAAGTAATCGTTCGTAGTGTGCCCGTCAGGGCATATCTTCGTTCTTGCTCATGCGGCACGGAAGATAAAGCCTTGCGGCGTCACTACCAACCGGGCGGACGTCGCGACTATGGCCAAAGCGTTGGAAGCCAACGACCTCGAAATCCGCTTCGGCGTCCAGACGGTCCTGCGAGGGTTCTCGCTGGCCCTGGCGTCGGGCGAGAAGGTCCTGTTGACCGGCCCCTCCGGCTGCGGCAAGTCCTCGGTGCTCCGCTGCTTCCTCGGGTTCGTCGCCCCCGGCGCGGGATCCATTTCCATCGACGGGGAGGGGCTCACCGCCGCTACGGTCTGGCGGCTCAGGCAGCGCGTCGCCTACGTCGGGCAGGAGCCCGACCTCGGGACAGGAACCGCGGCCCAGGCCGTCGAACGCCCGTTCCACTATCGCGCCAACGCCGGCCTGCGCCGCAACCTGGATCGCGTGCCCGAGTTGTTCGAGCGATTCCATCTGGCCCGCGACCTGTTGCAGAAGGACGTCGGCTCGCTGTCCGGCGGCGAGAAGCAGCGAATCGCCCTGATCTCGGCCATCCTGTTGGACCGCAAGATCTTCTTGCTCGACGAAGTCACCTCCGCCCTGGACAAGGCCGGCAAGCAGGCGGTCGCCGACTACTTCCATTCCCGCGATGACGCTACTGCCCTGATCGTCGCCCACGATCCCGAGGTTTTCTCCTTCGTACAACGGATCGTCGCGCTTCCCGGCAACTCCCAGGCGAAGGAGGCGACATGAACGAGATCGTCCATATCGGACCGTGGGAGCTGGCCGCCGCGTACCTGCTGCTGGCCTTCCCTTTCGCGATCATCCTGTGGTACCGCGTCCCGATGCTGGGCGAGACCGTGATCAGCCTGGTCCGCATGACGGTCCAGCTCCTTCTGGTCGGTCTGTACCTCCAGGTGATCTTCCGCCTGAACATCGTCTGGCTCAACGCGGCATGGCTGATGGTCATGGTGGCCGTGGCGGACGTCTCGATCGTGCGGTCGTGCGGCCTGCGGTTTCGACGGATCGCATGGCCGGTGTCTCTGGCCCTGGCGGCCGGGACCACCGCCCCGCTGATGCTGTTCACCGGCCTGATCCTGGGCCGGCACAACCTCCTGGACGCCCAGTACGCAATCCCCATCGGAGGCATGATCCTGGGCAACTGCCTGCGGGCCGACATCGTCGGCATCCGCACGTTCTACGAGTCGATCCGCTCGACCGAGAAGGCCTTCCTCCAGAGCCTGGCCGAGGGCGCCTCGCTGCACGAGGCGGTCCGGCCCTACGTGCGAAAGGCCACCCAGGCGGCTCTGGCCCCCACCGTCGCGACCATGGCCACCATCGGCCTGGTGTCCCTGCCGGGCATGATGACCGGCGTCATCCTCGGCGGCGCGAGCCCGGCCACCGCGATCCGCTACCAGATCGCGATCATGATCTCGATCTTCTCGGGCACCGCGATCACCGTCGCGCTGGCCATCCGCCTGACGACGCGGACGAGTTTCACCCCCTTCGGCCTGCTCGACCCGGCGATTTTCCGCGACCGGCCCAAGAAGTGACGCGGGTCATTTGCGATTTGCTATTTACGACTTACGATTTGCGGCATACTATTGGGGGTTGCAAGTGCGGTGACGCGTTTGGTAAATCGTCAATCGTGAATGGCAGATTGAGAAAGGAGTGCTCATGAGACGGATGTTGCGAGCGGCCGCCGCGATCGCCCTGCTGGGAATCGTCGCGGGATGCGCCACACAGAAAGAGGCCAAGACAACCGAACCGGTGAAGGTGGAGGCCCCGAAGGCCGAGCCGGCCGAACAGAAACCGCCGGTGCAGTACGTGGACACGCCGACCGGACGATGGATGGTCCACGATGAGGCCCGCCCCGCCCCGCCGATCGTCACGCCGGGCAATGACTGCGGCGCCGCCCCCTCCGACGCGATCGTCCTGTTCGACGGCACCGAGGCCTCGATGGCCGCCAACTGGACCGACACGAAGGGCAACCCCACCAAGTGGGTTTTCCGCGACGGAGCCATGGAGTCGGTCGAGAAGGCCGGGTACATCCAGACCAAGCAGCAGTTCGGCTCCTGCCAGGTGCATCTGGAGTTCGCCACTCCGGCCATCGTGAAGGGCAACGGCCAGGGCCGGGGCAACAGCGGCGTCTTCCTCCAGGGCGACTTCGAGATCCAGGTTCTCGACTCCTATGAGAACAAGACCTATCCCGACGGCCAGTGCGGAGCCCTCTACGGCCGGTCGGTGCCGCTGGTGAACGCCTGCCGCAAGCCCGGCGAGTGGCAGAGCTACGACATCATCTATCACCGCGCGATCTTCGACAAGGACGGCAACATCACCCGCAAGCCGACGTTCACGATCTTCCAGAACGGCGTGCTCATCCAGGATCACGTCACGCTCGAAGGCGGCACCCAGTGGATCAACGCCCATGCGGTCACCGGCTTCCGCCCGCTGCCCGAGAAGGGCCCCCTCCAGTTCCAGGATCACGGCAATCCGGTTCGCTTCCGCAACGTCTGGGTCCGCGAATTGAAGGACTGATCCAAGCCCTCAACGAACGCCGAAAGCACACGGGGCGGTCTTCAAGGCCGCCCCGTTTCTTCTTGGCTTGATTCTCATCGCCCCGTCCCCCCCGGGGAAATCAGAAGAACTGGTGGCGGACGGGCTGCTTTTTCAGCTCCGCAACGGTGGGCAGGAGACGATAGGAACGCACGTCCGCGGTCGCGGTGAATTCGCCGATCGTTCGCGCGATATCGGCTTCGGAGCGGGCGTGGAGCATCGCAAAGAGATTGAAGGGCCAGCCTTCGAAGGTCCGACGCTCATAGCAGTGACTGACGGCCCGGAATCGGGCGAGGGTTCGCCCCGCCTCGGCTGCGGCAGGCGCTTCGGCCGCGAGCATCACGTTGGTCGTGTAACCGAGCTTGCGATGGTCCATGACCGCGGCGATCCGCCGGAGCACGCCCAGGGCGTTCAGCTCGGTGAGCAGTCGCACGACGTCTTTACGATCCCCGGCCTCGGGCTCCCACGCATCAAAGGGACGTGAAACAATCTCGACCCCCTGTTGCAACCGGGCGAAGATTCGTTTGTGCGCGGGCCGCAGCGTCACGGGCTCCACCGCCGGCACTTCATAGACATCCTGCGTCAGCGAGCCGTCGTCCTCGGGATCGAACCGGACATCCAGCTTGAAGACCTGCGTCACCGGCAGGCTGTGAAACTCGACGTCGAATTGCCTCTGGAGTCCCGAAAGCGTCTCGTCGATCCGTTCGAACGACGGCGCCTGGAGCGTGAACCAGAGATTGTAGTGATGGTCGCGGAGGTAGTTGTGCGAGACGCCGGGCAGGGCGTTCACCGCGGCGGCGACGGAGTCGATCTGATCGGCCGGGACGTGGGCCGTCGCGAGCGTGCTCGCCATGCCCAACGCACGCGGATTGATCACCGCCGAGAGCCGCCGAATGACGCCGGACTTGCTCAATTCGCAAGTCTGTTGCAGAACCTCCGCCTCGGTGCTCCCCAGTTCTCCCGCGATCTCCGCAAACGGCTGCACACAGAAAGGCAGTCCCTCCTGGAGGCGCACGCACAATCGCTTCTGAAGATCAGTCAACGGAACGCTCACGGCGTAATCCTCGGCTCATACCAGCAAATGGGGTCCTCCGCGAGGTAGTCGCCCGTCACGGCGTAGGCGCGGGCCCGACAGCCGCCGCAAACCCTCCCGTACGCGCATCGGCCGCACTTGCCGTGATAGGACGGCACGTCGCGGATCTCGTTGAGGAACGCCGATCCCTCCCAGACCCTCGCGAAATCGTAGCCGCTCTCGACGAGATTGCCCGCGGAGATGTCGAGGAAACCGCAGGTCTGGACGTCGCCGCGATAGCTGATGAATCCGAAGCCCCGGCCGCCCATGCAGCCGTTGGGGGCCACGAAGGCCGCAGGTCGAGCGCCCGCCGCCTGCTGCATTCCCTCCATCTTCGGTTTGCGGGCCTCCGCCTCGCGATAGAGCCTGGCGTATTGCGGCCCGCACGTGACGCGAAGCTCGATGGGCGACTGGGACTTGATCGTCAACAGGTCCGCCAACAGCTCGGCGTACTGGCGGGGCTCCAGGAGTTCGTCGGCCATTTCCCCGCCCCGGCCGGTTGGGACCAGAACAAACGGGTTCCAGCAGTAGGCCCCCAGCCGCTGCGCCAGTTCCGCGATTCGCGGCGCCTCGGCCAGATTGGTCCGGGTGATCGTCGTATTGATCTGGAACCGCATGCCTGCCCGGCGGGCGGTCTCGGCGGCCTTCACCACCGTGTCGAACGCCCCCGGCGTGCGGCGAAACGCGTCGTGGGTGCGGGCCTCGGCGCCGTCGAGCGAAAACGACAGAGCCATGATGCCCGCCTCCTGAAGGGCCTTGACGGATACGTCGTCGATGGCGTAGCCGCAAGTGGCCATGACCATTCGCAGCCCCAGGCCCCGGCCGTGGCCGATCAGATCGAAAATGTCCGCACGCTCCAGGGGTTCGCCGCCCGTGAGGATGATGACGCATTTCTCGTAGGCCGCGACGCCGTCGAGGATCCGCATCCACTGGTCCCGAGTCATCTCCTCGGCGCGGGCTTCGGCGCCGGCGTCCGCGCGGCAATGCCGGCAATTGAACCGGCATCGGCGCGTCAATTCCAGCGCCAACAGGCGGGGCTTGTTGTTCTGCTCGTGTTTCATGGTCGCGGCAACTCTACTGAAACGAAGCTTCGACGTCAATCGCCGGTACGCCGGGGGGAGCCGGCAGGTTCTCGATTCTCCCCTGGAGACCGTTGGCGGAGTAAGCCATTTGCCCAAGGGATTTGAGAAGTCTGCCCATCACGGCGCACGGATCCCAAGCGTAGGATCCCCTGGGAGGTGCAAGGGGGCGTCGCGACGGGCAACAGCCCTCCGCGCAGAAGGAAGGCGCGCCGGCGCTTCCCAAGGAGACGACCCTATGACAACGAAGCGGTTGGACATCAACACGGCCTCGATCGAGGAACTGGCCGAGCTGCCCGAGATCGGAGCGAAACGGGCACGGACCCTGGTCCGGCGGCGTCCATTCCACGACTGGATCGAGATCGACAGTCTGCCCGGGTTCAACGCAGGGCTGGTCGAGGAGATCCAGGAAGAAGGCGCCTACCTCGGCGCGCAAGGCGTGCGAACCGACCAGTTCACCTGGGAACTGGAAGAGGAGCCTCGATAGCCCTCCTCGTTCTCATCGTTTCCGGTCGGAGTCTGCGGCACACAGAACACGCGACGCGCACTTCGCAGAAGCTCTATCTGTCCTGCACCCAGATGAAGTCGACGCCAATCTGCGACTTGCCTGCTGAGTCGGGGCCGTCGAGAGACTCGATCGCAAGGACGTGCTCCCCGGCGGTCAGTTCCCCCGGCTTCGTGTCGATGCTGCGGAGCAGCGTCCTGTATGGGCACCGCAGATCCAGGGAGGCCGATCCGTTGCCCAAGGCCAGAGGCTGACCATCGAGATAGAACGCGACCGTCCCCGCATGCGGGGTCATGGCCAGAGCGACGTGGATCTGCTTCTTGCCTTCCTTGGCGACCGGGATCTTGAAACTCTTGCGATCCCCCTTCTTCTGAGGGGTCCAGACCAGGAGCTTGCCGCCGGCCCAAAAACGCGATTCCTCCAGAGTCGTCCCGCCTGCCTCGGCCAGGACGTCCTCGGCCTGGAAGAACACAGATCTGGCCGCCCCCATCCGGGCCGCGGGCTGCCAGCCCTCCGGCAGTGGAACCAGCCGCAGGTCCTTCGGCATCAGGGCCAGGTGGTCGTCGGTCACGCCGGGCCTGGCGTAGTGGTACGCGATGCGGGCGTACGACATCCCCGGCGTCCGTTCGTGGGTGAACAGCTCCATGTAGAAGCGGATGCTGCTCTGGAACGGGATCGCGTCGAGCACATGCCAACGGTAGTTCGTCACGTATCCGTGGTTGCCCGGCCCGTCGTTCCGCGGCTGGCCGCAATAGGGAAACAGGAAGATATCCGGCGACGACCAGGAGTAGTTGAAGTAGTCCTCGGACCCGGTCCCGAAGGTCGAAGGCGTCGCCTCGCCGTCGACGAAGATCTTCTCATCGCCCTCGCCCCACCAGTTGCCGTACGGCGTAGGCACCGGCGCGGGGTTCATGAGATACACGCTCGTCCCGACGTAGACGCCCTTGCCCTGGGCGAGCAGGAAAGGCAGATCCTGCACATCGCGATTGGACCCGATGATATCGTGGTCCGCCCGCCACCGGGCTCGGAAATGCAGGGTTCGCTCGTCCCAGGCGAACGGCGTGGTCTGCACGTCGCCCTTCGCCAGGACCGGCTGATCGCCGAAGTTCTGCAGGTCCACCCGGCACGATCGCTCGAACGGCATGACGAAGCGGCACACCATCGTGCCGTCCGGCCGGACGGTGAACGGCATCGACTGGTACGGATTGACGCCGGGGGCGGCCCCGAAAAAGTCCCCCACAGGCGACTGGACCTGGCCCCACGGATAGTCGTCGAACGTGATGGTCAGCAGAGTCTGACGGAGGGCCTGGTCCAGGTCCTTCGCAGCCAATTGCAGGCTGAGCTGCGCGATGGCGGCCGGCCCCTCCAGGCGAATTAGCGTGCTCTTCTCCTCGGGCTTCAGGCTCGCCTCGAACGCCTTCGGCTCGGAGGCCGGGGCAGGACCGTTGTCCGGATCGGCCAGGATCGCAGTCGTCTTGTCAATCGTCCGGCGATACTGGCGGATATCCTCCGGCCGGAAGGTGGCCACGGTCGCCCCTGGCTCATACAGGCGTACCTGAAGCTCGTAGAAATGGATCTCTTTGGTGTTGCCGGTCCAGACGGCGCGGAGCCGCTTGGCGAAGGGAATCGGAGCGTACGAGGCGTCCCGCTGGTAGATTGTCCTTCCGAACCGCTCTGCGTCCACCTCCTTCATCTGTTCGAATCGGTCGTAAGGCCGGCGGAAGAACTCATCGGCGCTGCCCTCGAAAAGCGGGGTCGATGCGCCGTCCAGATAGACCCGGATCTGGCCGGAGATGGCCGCGGTCCACAGGCGCACCACCGCTCCGGGCCCCTCGACGTCCGCGATCAGATACTCGCCGACTCCGTTGGCGTCCGGAACTCTCAGAACCTTCTCGAAGTTGGGGATCGGCTCGCCTCCAAAGCCGTCGGCGTTGGCGAACCAGTCCGGCCCGCCGGGCAGCTTGCTGCGCCGGTCGTGCGAGGAAAACTGCACGGTCCGAAACGCCGGCGTGGGGAACCTCGCCAAATTCACCAGGTCCGCCATCTCTTCGAACAGCGATCCGGTCGTGATGCCCGCCCGGCCGGGTTGCGCCGCCGCGGGGAGATTGGGGAAAAGAAACAACGACAGCAGACACGGCAACCACAATTTCGGCACGCTCCGACCCATGACATCCTCCCACAAGTGCTCGAAACCCAGCTTGAATTCCGCGACACGTTGGATCGCTCGTGCACAATACCCTGAGACGGAAGATCCTTCAAGACCTCCCTGAAATCCCTCCCAAGGACTACCTGAACACGGGATGCCGCTCCATTTTCCCCTTGCCTGAAAGGCGAACCCCCGCTACAATGTCGCCAAATGGGCGAGACTGAGTTTGAGGGGCCATCAACCGCAGTGGAACCAGGTGCGGCAGGTCTAATGTTGCATGGGCATGGAAAAGGAGCAAGCATGAAGGTCGTGAAATTCGGCGGCACATCGGTTGCCGATGCCAAGCAGATCCTCAAGATCTTCGAGATCGTCGCCTCGGACGCCGCCCGTCGGATCGTCGTGGTCTCGGCCCCGGGCAAACGTCACCCCAAGGACATCAAGGTCACCGACCTGTTGATCGCCCTGGCCAACGCCGTGATCGCCGGCAAGCCGTTCGAAAGCGACCTGGCCGCCGTGGTCGGGCGGTACGCCGAAATCCAGCGGGAGCTGGACCTGGATTCGGGCGTCGTCGGGGAGATCGAAAACGATCTCCGCGGCCGCATCAGCAACCGCTCGGCCAACAACGCCCAGTTCATGGACACGATGAAGGCCGCCGGCGAGGACAACTGCGCCCGGCTCGTGGCGCAGGTCTTCGTCAAGAAAGGCGTTCCGGCCCGATACATCGATCCCCGCGAGGCCGGCATGCTGCTCAGCGAGGATTTCGGCAACGCCCAGGTGCTGCCGGAATCGTACGTCCGCCTGGCGTCGCTCAAAGAGATCAAGGAAATCGCGATCTTCCCGGGGTTCTTCGGCTATACCCTCAAGGGCGAGGTCGCGACGTTCCCCCGCGGCGGGTCGGACATCACCGGCTCCATTCTGGCCGCGGCGGTCAAGGCCGAGGTCTACGAGAACTTCACCGACGTGGACTCCGTCTACGCGATCGACCCGCGGATCATTCCGGACGCCCCCGCCATCACGACGCTGACCTATCGCGAGCTGCGGGAGCTGTCCTACGCCGGCTTCGGCGTCTTCCACGATGAGGCGGTCATCCCCGCCGTGCAGGCCAAGGTCCCGATCTGCATCAAGAACACCAACCGCCCCGAGGCCCCCGGCACGCTGGTCGTCCCGCAACGCAAGTACAAGCAGGGCGCGGTCACCGGCATCGCCAGCTCCGGCGGTTTCAGCTCGATCTTTCTGAGCAAGTACATGATGAACCGCGAGGTCGGGTTCGGCCGCCGGCTGCTCCAGATCCTCGAACGCGAGCACCTGTCGTTCGAGCACGTCCCCACGGGGATCGACAACATGTCTGTGATTCTCCGCACGGCGGCTCTGATCCACGACAAAGAGGCCCAGATCCTCAATCACATTCGCACCGAGCTGCATCCGGACGACGTGACGATTGAGCACGGCCTGGCGCTGATTATGATCGTGGGCGAGGGTATGCGGTATGCGGTCGGGATGGCCGCCAAAGCCTGCACCGCCCTGGCCGAGGCCGGGGTCAACATCGAAATGATGAACCAGGGCTCCTCGGAGATCAGTATCATGTTCGGGGTCAAAGAGGCGGACCGCAAGACCGCGGTCGAGGCGCTGGCCAAGGCTCTGCTGACACCCCCGGCTCAGCCGGTCTGCTGATCTGCGGATATTCCCTGATCTGACTGTGATTCGGGGCTCCACCGGGTCCGCCTGGCGGAGCCCCGCTGCGTTTGGACTACCTGCCCTTGTTCTCCGGCGCCGCCGCGCTCGGCTTCACATCGGAAGTCTTCTCCTGCAGATCATCCAGAATCGCCTGTTCCCGCGAGTCGTGTTCGGCGGCCAACTCCAGGCGTTCGCCA
>JAAYVJ010000609.1 GCA_012517265.1 Planctomycetota bacterium
AGAAACCGGTCTGCTGGAGATTCGATTCGACGGCATCGTCGAATTCCCCTGCATCGCGGCCTTCACGGTCGAGGGCGGCGGGATTGTTCGCAAGATCAACTGCGGCGGTCCGGCGACGGAGGGATACGAAGCCGATCTGGTCGTGGCCGGGCAGGATCCAAGGCCGCGAGATCTGGCCTCGGAGGACTTCTATCTCGACTGGGCCAAGGCCGAGTTCGGGGACGCGGTTGCCGCCCCGGCGGCAAAGATCTTCACTCGACTCGACGGAGGCCCCGACCTGGGGATCGGCCGCAGGCGGGATTCCTATCTACCCCGCCCGGCGACGTGGGTGGACGGCCCCGGCGGGATCGCCCCGGACCCCAGGCCGTGGAGCGAAGTCGAGGGGGAGTACGCGTTCGTGGAGGAACTGGCGGCCCTTCGACCGAACGTGACCGGGGCGGGCAGCCTGGAACGCTTCGACTACTGGCTCAACATGATGCGGTACACCAGGGCGATGGGGCGGGTCAACTGCACCTGGGCCCGGTTCAACGCCGCGATGGAGCAAGCCAAGAAGCAGGCGGACAGGGATGAACGCACACGGATGATCCGCGAGGTGGTCCTGCCCATCCGCAGGGAGCTTGTCGGGCAGGTGGCCCAGGTGCACGAACTGCTGCTTGCAGCGATCACCACGACCGGCGGCATGGGAACGGTCGCCAACTGGCAGCAACATCTGCTGCCGGGTCTGCTGACCAAACCCGGTGAGGAACTGGCGGGCCTGCTGGGCGAACCGCTGCCGGCGGACGCGGAGCCCTCGGATTCGCACAACGGTCCGGCCAGGCTGATCGTGCCGACTGTGCGAACGAGCCTGACGGCGGGGGAAGACCTGCGGGTCAAGGCGATCGTGCTGGGGAAGGCGTCTTCGCCGGCCCTGCACTGGCGGCCGCTCGGCAGGGGCCGGTTCTCGACGATTCCGATGGAACATGTGGCTCGCGGCGTCTACACGGGGAGAATCCCCGCCGGTCGGATCGCCGGAGGCGACTTCGAGTACTACGTCCAGGCCTCTGCGGAGGGGGACGCGATTCGGTTCCCCGCGACCGCGCCTGCGATGAATCAAACGGTGGTGGTCCTGCTCAGTACACCGACCGCAGGCCCTTCTCGCTGATCTTGTCGATCAGTTGCTTGAAGTCCTTCAGAAGGACGCTGAGCTGCGTGGCGTCCTCCAGGAGGTTCTCGTAGAGCCGGCCGTCATTGATGAGCTTCCCGGCGGTGCCGTCACCGCTGTTGACTTTCTCCATGGCCAGTCGCATCTGCGAGATCGCCTTGCTCAACTCGCTGCTGGTGTTGACCATCGAGACGACGAGCCGCTCGGCCTTGGCGTCCACGCTCTTGATCGTCTCGGTTCCCGCCGACGCGAGCGACCGGAAGTCCGCCAATGTCTTGCGGGCCTCCTGCATCGTTTGGACCGCCTCGTTCATGGCGGTCGTCAGGTGCCCCGAGGCGTCGGCGATGTTGGCCATCGTCGCCTTGAAGTTCTGCTTGTTGTTCGGATCGCCGAGGATGTCGTTGGCGTTGCCGACGAAGGCGCGGATGTCCGTGATCAGGTCGTTGAGCATCTGCTGGCTCTCTTCCGGAAAGAACTCGCTGGTCATTCCAGTGGAGCCCTGGAGGAGCATGCCGCTGCGGAGGTAGCAGGAGTAGGGATCGTTGGGGTCGCGGAGGGGGGCCGGCAGCTTGGTCGGGTCCACCTTGAGCTCCAGGTAGCTGCTGCCCAGGCCGCGAGTCATCAGCTTGACCGCGACGTTACAGGGGATGTCGACGTACTTGTTGTTGATGCTCACGACGCAGAGCGTCTGGTGGTATTCTCGGTTTGTATTGAGGTCGGTTCTTATCTCCGGCGCCATCACGTGGGTGACCCGGCCGATCTGGTAGCCGCAGAAGCGAACGGGGGTGTCCTTCTCGACGCCGGGCGCGGTGGGGAACTGGACGTAGATCTCGAACGACCGCATTCGCGTGATGGCCGTGGGCAGATCCCCGAACTTGAAGATCATCCACCCCAGGGCGGCCAGTCCGACAATCACAAAAATGCCGACGATCACGTCCCGCCGTCTCTGGGCGGCCTCGTAATCACTCACGCCAGACTCCTTTCCAACTGCTGCCTACTACTTGCCATTTGCCATCTTGTGCGATTCCGTCGTCCACCCGATGCCGCAGGCGTCAGATCGCAAAATCGTCAATGGCAGATCGTAGATCCCTATGACCTTCTTTCCATGAACAGGTCCCGGATCGCCCGCAGGGGATAGCCGCTGTCGTTCAGCTTCTTGATCAAGCGAATCTGCTCAATGGCTTTGCGACCGAACAGCCGTCGCCCGGTCGATGTGACCGCCGTAGGCTCCAACAACCCGACCATCAGATAATATTGCAGAGACTGACGGGAAACGCCAGCTTTTTCCGCCGCCTGCTTGATGGAAACCAGTTCCTTCTCTTCACTCATGGCCGGCCCGCTCCTGACGGTTGGTTCGACGGGGTTCCGAGGCCGCGGGGCGGGCCGCGACGGCAACCAGGGCCAGCACGGATTCCCGAATCCGCTCCATGCCCAGGGCGTGCAGCGTCTTGGCTCCCCCGGGGCGCTGTTTGAGCTTCCGTGCAAGGGCAGGGGAGATCATCAGCACGTAGTCGAAACCCGGCGGGATATGGTCCCGGCTGAGGCGAAAGGCCTCCCGCAGAAGCCGCTTGAGACGGTTCCGCACGACGGCCTTGCCGCTGGATTTGCCGACCGAGACGCCCAGGCGGGCCCTCCCGCACTCGTTGGGAGCGGCGTAGAGCGTCAGCAGGCCGTCCCCGGCCCGCCGGCCCCGGTCGAGCACGGACTTGAACTGCTGATTGCTCGTCAGCCTCTGGTTCTTCGGAATACTCATATGCGTCATGAGTATTATCGGCTTTCTGCTGACGGGACAACACCCCGGCGTCGGACCAACGCCGGAGCGCGGGGCGATAGTGCGCGTCGGTTTCACTGACGATGCACGTCGTCTCTTTCAGGGGGATTCAAACTGGGATTATCGGAACCTTCGCATCTGTGACCTCCGCGGCGCCTTCGGCAGGCGGGATCGCGGACATTGGATTCACGATCGTTCTTCGGCAGGGTTGTCCGGCGTGTTCGGCGGACTCATGTCTTGAGGGACTCTGCGATGTTCCGAAGCGTCCGCATTCGTTCGTTCTCGTGGGCCCGCTGCGCGGGGGAAAGGCCGGGGCTCGCGAGGTTCCTGCTTGTCGTGTCGAGGAGGGATTCCAGGGCCTCAGCCGTGACATCCCGGAGTGCCAGGGCGTTGTATGCGATGATCGTCACGGAGTTCTCCGCGACCAGGGCGAAGCCGCCGTCGATGAGGAACCGCAGCTCCGTCTCAGGGCTCGGGGCCTCCTCGTGCCCGGCGGACGCCGTCGCGACCTTCATGACGCCCAGTCCGAGCTGGCTGAGCATCGGCATGTGATCGACCAGGACGCCGACCTGCCCGTCGTGGGCGGGAAAGACCACCGACCCGGTCCGGCAGTCCAGCAGCTTGCCCGTCGGGCCGATCAATTCGCAGTGAAATGTCTTCTGCTCAGTACTCACCATCGTCGCCCATGATTACCGGACGAAATCCGAAACAAATCCAAAGCACGAAGTCCAAATGACCGAAACGCCGTCGCAAGCGGGGAGGCTCGGTCTGGGCTTTCTTGGTTCTGATCATTCGTGCTTGTTTCGGATTTCGACATTCGGATTTCGAATTCATCGTTGTGTCAGCGTCTTGGCCTTCTGGGCCGCTTCTTCAACCGAGCCGACGTACATGAAGGCCTCCTCGGGCAATTGGTCCCACTTGCCCTCGCAGATCTGCTTGACGCTCTCGATCGTGTCGGCGACGCTGACGTACTTGCCCTCCTGGCCCAGGAATTTCTGGGTCACCAGGAACGGCTGCGAGAAGAACCGCTCGATCCGCCGGGCGCGGGCCACCGTCATCTGGTCCACCTTGCTCAGTTCGTCGATGCCCAGGATCGCGATGATGTCCTGGAGCTCGTTGTACCGCTGGATGTACTCCAGCACGGTCTGCGCCGTGTCGTAGTGCTGACGCCCCACGATGTTCGGATCCAGGATGCGGGAGGTGCTCTCGAGCGGGTCGACCGCAGGATAGATGCCTTTCTGCGCGATGGCGCGCTTGAGCACGACGAAGGAGTCCAGGTGCGCGAACGTCGTCGCGGGGGCCGGGTCCGTCAGGTCGTCGGCCGGGACGTAGACCGCCTGGACCGAGGTGATCGAGCCGGTCTTCGTGGACGCGATTCGTTCCTGGAGCTGGCCCATCTCGGTGGCCAGCGTGGGTTGATATCCCACGGCCGACGGGATGCGGCCCAGCAGCGCCGAAACCTCCGAGCCCGCCTGGGCGAACCGGAAGATGTTGTCGATGAACAGCAGGATGTCGCCGATGCCGCTGTCGCGGAAGCTCTCGGCGATGGTCATCGCCGAGAGGGCGACTCGCAGTCTGGAGCCCGGGGGCTCGTTCATCTGCCCGAACACCAGGGCGGTATGGTCCAGAACCGTGGCCTTGGCGCCGGGGATCGTGGTCCGCTGCATCTCCAGCCACAGGTCGTTGCCCTCGCGGGTCCGCTCGCCCACGCCCGCGAAGACGGAGTACCCGCCGTGCCGCGTGGCGATTCGGGCGATCAGCTCCTGGATGACGACCGTCTTGCCCACGCCGGCTCCGCCGAACAGGCCGGTCTTGCCGCCCCGGACGAACGGGCACAGCAGGTCGATGACCTTGATGCCGGTCTCGAACATCTCGCTCTGCGCGGTCAGGTCGACCAGGCGGGGCGGGTCCCGGTGAATCGACCGGGTGGCCTTGGCGTCGATGGGGCCCCGGTTGTCGACGGGGTCGCCGAAGAGGTTCAGGACCCGGCCGAGAGTCTCCTTGCCGACCACGACCTTCAGCGGGCCGCCGGTGTCGATGACGTCGATGCCGCGCTTGAGGCCCTGCGTGCTGCCCAGCGCGACGGCTCGGACCCTGCCGCCGCCGAGGTGCTGTTGCACTTCGCCCTGGAGCTTGCGAGGCTTCCCGTCGAAGTCGTAGTTGATCTCCAGAGCGTTATTGAGGGCCGGCACTTGCTCCGGCGAGAACCTCGCGTCGAAGACGCTGCCGATGACTTGCGTGAGTTTTCCCGTGTTCACTCCAACGTCCCCATTCCACTGACGATATCAAGCAATTCGGACGTAATCTGACTCTGCCTGGCGCGGTTGTAATCCGTGGTGAGCTCTTTGATCATGTCCTCGGCGTTCTCCGAGGCGCTGCGCATCGCGACCATTCTGGCCAGGTGCTCGCTCAGGATCGCGTCCAGGAAGCAGCTCTGCATCGAATAGTGCATGAGCATGCGCGCCAGGTTCTCGACGATCGCGTTGGCCGACGGCGAAAGGTGGAAGTCCTCGAACGTCAGCTCCCACGGCCAGATCACCTGGGCCCGCGTCGTCAGGTCGTCCACCAGTTCCAGCAGGGGCAGGATCGTCAGCGTCTGCGCGTGCTGGCTCGAGGCGGAGTAGAATCGCATATAGACGATGCCCAGGGAGTCGAGGCTCCCGGACATGTACTGATCGATGAAGTCGTCCGCGATCGTGCGAATCTGCGGATCGGCCGGCATCTCGTCGAGGTCCGTGTACACCTTGGCCGGCGTCAGGCCGTGGAACGACAGCATGGTCTCGAGCCGGCCTCGCGGCATGTAGATGTCCAGCTTCTTGCCGCGGGCCTTGGCCTGCTGCACGTGGACTTCCAGCAGCCGGAAGATCTCCGAGTTGTAGGAGCCGCACAGTCCCTTTCGCGAGCCGATCACCAGGATCGCCGTCCGGCCCGATCGGTTCTCCTTGAGCAGCGGATGGTCGATCGGGTGCTCCGGCGTCGCCAGCAGATATGCGATCCGGGCCAGCGCGTCGCGGTAGTCGCCCGTGAGGGCCCAACGGTTGGAATAGGCCTTGTACCGGGCCGAGGAGATCATCTCCAGCGTCCGGGTCATCCGGGCGATGCTGTCAACCGCCTTGCGGCGAACGAAGATCTGGCGAATCGAAGCCATAACGCGAAGAAGACTCGAAATTCGAATCTCGAAATCCGAAACAAGCACGAACGTTCAGAAGCAAGGAATCTCAAAACGAGACTCTCGGTTTGAGACAGCGTTTCGGTGATTTGGATTTTCTCCTGTTTCGAATCCGTTTCGGATTTCGAATTTCGTGCTTACTGTCCTTTGTATACGCCTTTGAACTCTTGGATGCTTTCCGTGACCTTGGCCGAGAGTTCGTTGCTGAGCTTGCCGGTCCTGTTGATCTCGCCGATCAGATCGGGGCGCTGCTGGTTCATCCACCCCAGCATCTCCGTCACGAAGCCGCCGACGGCCTCGACGGCGACGTCGTCCAGGAGCCCGGTCGATCCGGCCAGGATCGCGACCACCTGTTCGCCGACGGACATCGGGGCGAACTGCGGCTGCTTGAGCAGCTCGACCATGCGATTGCCCCGTTCCAGACGCCGCTGCGAGGCGCGGTCCAGTTCGGTCCCCAGCCGGGCGAAATCCTGGAGTTCGTAATACGCGGCCAGGTCGATCCGGAGCTTGGCGGCGACCTTCTTCATCGCCTCGACCTGGGCGTCGCCGCCGACGCGGCTGACGCTGACGCCGACGTCGATGGCCGGACGAACGCCGGCGTGGAACAGATCCTTCTGCAGATAGATCTGGCCGTCGGTGATCGAAATGATGTTGGTCGGAATATAGGCGGAGATCTGGCCTTCGAGCGTCTCGATGATCGGCAGGGCGGTCAGGGAGCCGGCGCCGAGTTCGTCGGAGAGCTTGACGCTGCGTTCGAGCAATCGGCTGTGCAGGTAGAAGATGTCGCCGGGATAGGCCTCGCGTCCCGCGGGCCGGCGCAGCAGCAGACTCAGTTGCCGGTACGCGACCGCATGCTTGCTCAGGTCGTCGTAGACGCAGAGCGTGTCGCGGCGCTTGTCGTACATGAAGTGCTCGGCCACCGCGCACCCGGCGTAGGGCGCGATGTATTGCATCGGAGCGCTGTCGGCCGCGGAGGCCGCGATGACTACCGTGTACGCCATCGCGTCGTGACGGCGCAGGATGTCGATCACCTCGGCGATCGTCGAATCCTTCTGCCCGATGGCGACGTAGACGCAGACGACGTCCTTGCCTTTCTGGTTGATGATCGTGTCCAGGGCGATGGCGGTCTTTCCGGTCTTGCGGTCGCCGATGATGAGTTCGCGCTGGCCGCGTCCGATGGGGATCATCGAGTCGATGCTCTTGAGCCCGGTCTGCAGGGGCTGGCGGACCGGCTGTCGCTGCGCGATGCCCGGGGCCTCCGATTCGATCAGCCGCAAGGCCGCGCTCTTGATCGGCGCGCCGCCGTCCAGGGGCTGGCACAGGGGGGTGAGAACCCGGCCGAGCAGTTCCTCCCCGACGGGCACGGCCATCAGCTTGCCCGTGGAGCGAACGTCGGAGCCTTCTCGCACTTTGGTGAAGTCTCCGTAGATGACGGCCGCCAGCGAGTCCTCCTCGAGATTGAAGACTTCCCCGACCGTGTCGCCCTCGAACAGAAGCATCTCTCCGGCCAGGGCGTCCTGGAGCCCGTAGATGCGGGCGATGCCGTCGCCCACCTCCACGACCCGACCGACCTTGGCCACGTCGAGCCGGGCCTCGTACTGGCTGATCTCCCGTTTGAGGATGCCCGTGATTTCGCTGATGTCGATCTTCATAGGAGTAAGTTCTACTGTCTTCTTTCAGGGTGAGTGATCTGCTCGACGGTTCGCACGAGCCGGCCGCGGACGGAGTTGTCCAGCATCTTGTCGCCGTAGCGGAAGATGACGCCGCCGAGGATGGACGGGTCCACATGCACGTCCAGGTCCACCTTGGCGTGCATCGCGGCGGCCAGGTCCTGCGCCAGCTTGGCTTTCTGGTCTTCCCGCAGGGGGTGCGACACGACGGCCGTGACGGTCTGGTAGCCGCGATGGATGCGGTAGAGCTGCTTGTACCGGTCGATGATCTCCGGCAGAAACGCGCCGCGGTTGTGGTCGATGAGCACCGACAGGAAGTTGAGCGTCAAGTCGTTGAGCCGGCCGCAGAGAACCTTGCGGACGAGGTCCCGCTTGGTCTGTTCGGCGAAGTACGGCGAGGCCAGGAACCCCTGGAGACTCGGCTCCTGCTCCAGCAGGGCCGAGACGATCTCCACGTCCTGCTCCACGACGTCGATGATCGCGGATTGCCGGGCCAGATCCAGAAGGCTCTGGGCGTATGTCTCGACGAGCCGGGCCACGACGCCGCTGTTCATTGCAGCCCTCCGTTCCTACGGATGCGAGCCACCGCCTCGTCGATGAGCCGCTGGTTGTCCTGTTCGGTCAGCGTCCGGCCGAGCACCTCGCTGCCGATCTGGAGCACCAGGTCGCCCGTCTGCTTCCAGAGGTCGTCGATGGCCGTGGCGCGGGCGCTGGCGATCTCTTCATGCGCCCGGCGGCGAATCGCCTGGGCTTCTTCGCGGCACTTCTCGGCCATCTGCTGCTGATGCCGCTGGGCCTGCTCGGTGGCCTGGCGGACGACGGACAGGCCTTGCTGCTTGTATTCGTCCAGCAAGCGCTCGGCCTGGACGCGAGAGTCTTCCGCGGACTTGAGCTGCTCTTCGATGTGATTCTGGCGGTCATTGAGGCCTTTGAGCAGGGGCTTCCAGGCGTACTTGCCCAGCACGCCGAGCAGCAGCAGGAAGGCCGCGACGGTCCAGAGAGAATCGCCGAACGTGCCGCTGAAGAGACCGGAATCCGAGCCTTCGCCCGGGCCGGCCTGTTCGGCCCACACGACGCCGCACGACAATGCCAAGATGACAACCGCACCGAGTAGTGCCGTCTTGCCCATGGTGGTTCGATCCTGTCTCAGTGCAGCCAGAAGACCGCGAGGAAACAAATCAGCAGCGCGAAGAACGTGACGCCTTCGATCAGCGCCGCGGCGATGATCATGCTCATGAAGATGCGGCTGCCGGCCTCGGGCTGACGGGCGATCGACTCGACGGCCTTGCCGCCGATCATGCCGACGCCGATGCCGGCGCCGATGATGATCATGCCGCATCCGATCACCGCGCCGAAGATCGCCAGCGACATGTTCACGCCCCCTGTCGCGGCCAGTACTGAAGAGATCACGGGACCCATTTTCAAGCCTCCAAAACTATGCTAATGCTCCGAGCTGGTCGCCAACGAAATGTACAAGGCGGTCAGAAACGTGAACACGTACGCCTGAATAAAAGCGACCAACAACTCGAGAAACGACAACGCCACGCACGCGGCCACCGAGACCGACGCCACGCCGAGGTTCTTGAAGATGAACACCAGGCCCAGGATCGTTCCGATCACCATGTGCCCGGCGACGATGTTGGCGAACAATCGGATGGCCAGGGAGAACGGCCTGACCAAGGCGCCCAGCAACTCCAGTGGGTAGATCAACGGCATCAGCCACGCCGGGGCAGGGGGAGCCAGGTGCGCCAGATAGCCGAGCAGGCCGTGCCGACGAATCCCCCACACGTGCGTCATCACGAACGAGAGGATCGCCAACGCGCCGGTGATCCAGATGTTGCTGGTGGCGGGACCGCCGAAGTGGCTGCGCCGCCCCGTGACCAGGCTGATGAATTTCTCGATCGGGACGAGCCCGACGAGGTTCAGCGTCAGGATGAAGAAGAACGTCGTCCAGAGGAAGCCGATGTACTGATCGGTGTGCGATCCCAGCAAGGGACGGGCCATCTGCTCTCTCAGGAAGACGCAGACGGACTCGACGAGGTTCTGAAGGCCGCGGGGCACCAGTCTGGGGGAGCGGGCGGCCAGCGGGATGGCGACCAGCAGAATCACAGTCGTCAGGACGACCATGGCCGCATGGTTGCTTACCACCACCAGAGAGTCGCCTATGTGGAACGTCCACAAAGGCACCGCCGTGATCGGCTCGAGCGGATTGAGCTCCGCCAGAATCCTCATGTCTACCGCATCCGTAACTACATGTCTTCACATTTCGAATGGTCCGCAAGCGTCGTACGAGCGGCACATCGAACAGTTGAACAGATCCGTGCGTGGGGGATCGCGCTGGGGGCACGGTGTTTCAGAGCACATAAAGCGAACCAGTTTACTCTACGGAGCGGGTGAGCACAAGTGCGAAGATTCAAATCCATCGCAAAATTTTGGCCGGTGGGCTCCTGGCTCCCGGCCGGGAAAAAGAAGAGGGCGGCACGGAGGTTCCTCCAGCCGTGCCGCCCAGGATTTCGGATTCCGGGGCAGGGCGCCCGACGGAAAGCCCGGGAGGCGGGCTACTTGTTGTTGATGGTCGTGCCGGGCCAGGTGTCGGTCCGGAACGGGGAGGCCGGCAGGCCGGCCCCATTGTACAGATTGCAGACCGGGTTGTCGGCCCATGCGTACCGCACCGCCAGCGGTTCGGCAACCTGGCTGCTGCTGACCACCACGGTGTCGCCTTCGATCCTGGCGTCGGCCCAGACGAACTTGCGGTCTTCCCCGGCGATGGCAAAGCCTCTCAGCGGTTCGCCGCCCTTGGCGACCAGTCCGCCGTCGCAGTGGTCGAAGTGCAGGGTGATCTTGCCGCCGCTCCTGTCCATCGACTTGTAGAGAGGGCCGCTATACGGCACGCTCTTGTCGTAGGTGTTCGCCAGGGCCCACAGGGCCAGACGTTTGCCGACGTCCTGCTTGTTCCTGGGGTGGATATCCTTGGCCTCGCCGATGTCGATGATCACGGCCATGCCGGTGTTGGGCATGTCCAGCGTCATGGTCTGAGCCTCGCGCAACTCCGCCCAGGCGCTTTCGCCCGGCTCGTCCCTGACATCCATGAAATTCGCCAACTGCACGAAGAGGAAGGGGAAATCGTCCTGGCCCCAGTTGTTCCACCAGCTCTTGATCATGGTGGGGAACAGTTCGCGATACTGATAGGCCCGGCCGGCGTTCGATTCGCCCTGGTACCAGATGGCGCCCCCGATCGTGTAGGGCATCAAGGGAGCAATCATCGCGTTGTACAGCCCCGCCGGGGAGTGCGGATGGCCCGGGCCGAACGGAGAATTGGGGCGGCCGCCGGGGGCCGGCTTGCCCTCGGCCTTGGCCTTGGCGACGGCCTGGTTCCACTTGTCCATATCTTCCTTGTACTTCGCCATGGCCTGAGGATAGGCCGCCACCGCCTGCTTGTACCGTGTCAGAATGGGCTCGAAATTGGGGTTCTCCTCCAGCATGGGCATGCTCGTCCACGCCTCGGCGGGGGTGCCGCCCCAGGAGGTGTTGATCAGACCGATGGGTTGGTTCAACGCCTGGTAGAGTTCCCGGCCAAAGAAATACCCCACCGCGGAAAAGCCGGCGACGGTCTCGGGGCTGCACTCCACCCACCTGCCTTTGCAGTCGTCCAACGGTTTGTCGGAGACCGCTTTCTCGACGGTGAATAGCCGGATCTTCGGGTATGTCGCGGCGGCTACTTCCTGCTGGCCGTTGTTGGAGTTCCGGACCGGCCACTCCATGTTCGACTGCCCCGAGCAGACCCAGACGTGTCCGCCCAGGACGTTCTTGACGGAGACGGTGTTCTTGCCCTTGAACGTGATCGAGTAGGGCCCGCCGATGGCCGGGGCGTTCATGGCAAACTGCCACTTGCCTTCTTCGTCGGCCTGGATGGGCCATTCGGCCCTGCGCCAACTGACGGAGATCTTGATTTCTTCATTCGGATCGGCCCAACCCCACAGGCGGATCCGGTCGCCGGTCTGGAGGACCATGTTGTCCCCGATGATCGCCGGCAGGCGGATGTCCGCCAGGCAATTCGTTGCGGACATCGCGGCCAGGGTGCACAGGGCGAGGACCAAGAGGCGGGGGGAAGCGATCCATTTGCTACGCATCTGTCTACTCCTTCATCTGCGGGTTGTCACGGCGCCGAAGACCGCTCTCGATGGACACAGGCCCCCGGCTCCAACAGTCGCACGCATCTCACATTATACCCCGGCGTGACAACTGAGTAAAGGTCCTGGATGGGGGAGTTGATCGGCCCCCCGGTCATTGGGTACAATAGGGGGGACAGGGACGGTTGCGCAGGCCAGGGAGAGCGGCTCCAGAATCGTGTTGTTTCGCCGCATCGGACGCGGCTGTCACAGAATGGCGAACTGATGCGAGTTTCGGCAATTCTTTTGATACAATGCCTGATTGCCTGGTGCGGAGTCGCTTCGGCCGATCTGATCGCGAACGGCGGCTTCGAGTCCGGCCCCGGGGGCTTCTCGACTGACTACGAATACACGTCCGACCTGACTTCCAGCGGGACCGTCGTCGTGGGTTACGATCCTTGCGACCACCATCCCCTGGCCGCTTCCTACGGCGACCACACTTCAGGTCGCGGCCGGATGCTGATCGCCAACGGTTCCACCGACGGCAGCGCCGCGGTCTGGGAACAGACAGTCTCCGTTGCACCAAACACCGAGTACGCATTCTACTACTGGCTGTCGACCTGGACCCCGAGCACCAGCCAGCAGACCCAGATCCGATGCCTGTTTGATGGTGTCCGCACAGGGCCGGCCGGTTTCACCCCGTCCGATGCCGGGGACTGGGGGGTTGTTCTGTTCCGATGGAAATCCGGGGCCGCGTCGCAGGTGAACATCCGGCTCGTGGACCGCACAGGCACGATCGAGAACAATGACTTCGCTCTCGACGACATCGGCATGCTCGCCACCGCAGGGAACAACGTCCTGCTGACATCTTCGAGCCTGGGGGGCTCGGTCGAATCTCCCGGCGAGGGGGCTTTCCTCTATGGGCCGGGGGAGATGGTCGCCCTGGAAGCCAAGTGCCAGCCCGGCTATGAGTTCGCGGGCTGGGCGGGGGAGTTCTCCGATCCCGGCGTTCGGATCTGGGCGGATATGAGTGTCGATCGCGTCGCGACGGCCGTCTTCCACAAGCTGGACTACCCCGTGACGATCAAGGCCTCGGCGACGCTGCCCAACGAGTTCTCGACCTGCGACGAGTCCGCCGACAGGCTGGACGTCCTTCTCGCCGCTCTGGAGTCGGGGACGCCGAACGGACTGGTTCTCGGTGAGCGCAGAGGGCTGTGCGGCGCGACCTATCGATTTCCGGTCTTCCGGCCTGCGACGGGGATCCGGGGGATTTCTCGCATTGTGGTCAATGTCTACGGCACGACGGTCTCCTCCGGTTCGACCGTATGGATCGGGGGAACGGGGCCGCATCGGCCAATCGCGGGGAACGTTCATTCGTCGTTCCGCCCCGACGGGATCCCCGGGCTTCTGGAGGATTCGCAGGAACCCGTGTACTGGCTGCCCGTTCGGATCAACGCCGCGACAGGGAATTGGGATCTCGCGGCGGCGTACGTCTCCTACGAGTGTCCTGGAATCCCCCAGACCCTCCTGCGACGATTCCACGATCATTTCAGCGTGGTTCGGGCGATTGAGCGTTATGCAAGCGATCAGGGCATTCGGGATTTGTACTCCCGGGTGCCGGGTGCGCAGCCTGTCTGGCAGGGCGTGATGCAAGTCCTGGCTCTGGCGGAGGACTCGGCCGAGGTTGACGGCGTCGATCGGGCCGCTGTCGCCAGTGGTCTGAGGGAGTTGATCGAACGCCGGCCGTCGGTGTTCGATTCGGGCGATCTGTCGGCTCTGGCTGAGTGCGATTCGGCCGAAGTCGTCGCCTGCCTCGACCGGGCCGCGTCCAGTGGTCGCTCGCATGTGGCCGTATACGCGAACGCCCTTGCGGATGGAATTCTCTCGTCGGACGAGGTGTACGCCCTGAACGCCGGGCTCGCACAATGGCGGACCGATCTGGTTGCCCTGGAGGCCGCGATGGCGAACACCTTCGATTCCCTGTGCAAGATCGCAAGCATGCCGGGCGGCGCCGGCCGCCTCGCGGCCGAGACGATGATCCTTGCGATGTCGCCATGGCTGGCGGGGCGGCAGGGCCAGTCGGGGCAATGGACTTTGGCGGATCCGACGTACCTGGGACAGGTCATCGATGGTCTTGGCCAGTTTGAGACGCCGTAGTCGAGATATGGTCGAGCCTCGTGGCGAAGAGGGGCTCAGTCTGAGACCTCGCGAATCACGTAGCCCAGACCTCGGACGGTCTGGATGCTCACCCGCTGCGAACCTGTGATGAGCTTCTTTCGCAGGGCGGAGATGTGCACTTCGACGACGTTCGAGAAGCTCTCGGCGTCGAAATCGTAGAGATGCTCGAGGATTTCCGTCTTGCTGACGATCTGGCCGGCCCGGAGAATGAGGTACTCCAGGAGCCGGTATTCCATGGCCCGCAGGGCGATGCGCTGTTCTCCCAGAGTCACGGTTCGGCTCGACATGTCCACCGACAGGTCCCCCAGGCGTACAATGGGGTCCGGGCGATCGTAGGTCCGCCGCACCAGCGCCCGGCAGCGGGCGATGAGTTCCCCGATTTCAAAGGGCTTGGTCATGTAGTCATCGCTGCCGCAGTCCAGTCCCTGGATGATGTCCTCGGTGGTGTCCTTGGCGGTGAGGACAAGCACCGGGACCTTGCAGCCCTTCTGTCGCAGGTTCCTGAGGATCTCCAATCCTCCCACCTTCGGGAGCATCAGATCCAGCACGATCAGGTCATAGGGGGTTGAAAGCGCCTGGTGCTGGCCGTCTTCGCCGTCGGTGCAGATATCGACGGCATAGGACGCGGCTTCCTTGAGTGCCTTGGCGATGTTGCGCGCCAACTTGGCTTCGTCTTCGACAACCAACACTCTCATGTTTCGACCTCCGGATCCGGTGTCTGGAGGCGGTGCCCCGCCTTCTCCAGTTCTGTTTGCCTCATTGTAGCGGCAGAATGGGACCGTGCAACCTCGGTTCCGACAATGGCAGTCCAATCGATTGCTCCATTTTCGGGTTTAGTTCAGGTTTAGTTCAGGTTTCGCTGGTATTTTGGCCGGGTGGCTGCTAGAATGCCCCCAAGGGCGGCGCCGGGATCAACGCGACCCGGGGGGGGCAGGCTGTCTGAATGGGGTCGAACGATGGAGAAGGAATCAGGGACGCTTGTCTTGCCGGAGCATTGCCGATGACGTCATGTGGGCCAGCCCAAGGGAAGGACTCTTGCACACCCCAGGCCATCAATCTGGAGTTCTCACAGAAGTACGATCTCGACCACTCGCAGCACTACTTCAGGAAACACCGGGCCAGTCTTTCCCGCAGGCTGAGCACATGGCGGGAGCTTGGGATTGCTCGACGCGCACTGGCGCTCGCCGGCGATCCCTGCGTTGTGCTCGATCTTCCGTGCGGCGCCGGGCGGTTCTGGCCCATGCTGGCGGAGAAGCCCGATCGCAGAATCCTCGCCGCCGACGGCAGCAAGGAAATGCTCCAGGTGGCCGAGCGGATGCAGCCCAGGAACTTGGTTGAACGCGTGGAGCGTTTTCAGTGCTCCGCGTTTGAAATCGGGCTCGGCGACGGTTCCGTGGACAACATCTTCTGCATGCGTCTGCTCCACCACATTATCGAGCCTTCCCACCGATTGGCGATGTTGAGGGAATTCCACAGAGTGACCCGAGACACGGTCTGCCTTTCCCTGTGGGTCGACGGCAATTACCAGGCGTACCGGCGAGCGAGACTGGAGGCGCGGAGATCAAAGGAAAGCCCGCAGAACCGTGCCGTCGTGAAACGGCAGACTGTCGAGTCGGAGTTCGTACAGGCTGGATTTCGAGTCAAAGGCTACTTTGATTTCCTGAGGTTTTACTCAATGTGGCGAATCTATGTCTTGCACAAGGAATAGGACTTGAAGGCGTACTGTGTTGTTTCCGACAATGACAGAGAACTGCTGGAGTATAACGGCTTTGGCAGCTTCGAGGCCCTTTGGGGTGCCAAACTGGACTGGTTCGAGGAGCCCAATTTCCGTCGGCATGGCTGGAGCGGCGTGTCACAGCACGTGTTGAAGAGGCCGGAGGGGGGCTCCCTTGCGGTGTTCATCAAACGTCAGGAGAACCACAATTTCAAGTCCTTCTTCCATCCGGTGCGAGGTCTTCCCACGGCCTATAGGGAGTACCGAAACCTCTGCAAGCTGAAGGAGTACGGAATCCCCTGTGCGGATCTCGTCTTCTACGGGCATCGGAACAACGGGGGGCAATGCCAGGCGATTCTGATGACGCGATCGCTCACGGGATACAAGTCTCTGGAAGACTCCCTGGGCTCGATCCCGGAGAATGACCCGGGGGCGCGCAGAGCGCTGCTCGCTTCGGTTGCTCAGACGCTCCGACGCGTGCACGGCCATCATCTTCGGCATAGCTGCCTGTACGCCAAGCACATTCTCGTCCGGGCCGG
>JAAYVJ010000610.1 GCA_012517265.1 Planctomycetota bacterium
CGGAAGACATGCGGCGCGCCCTCGGGCGCCAGATAACAGATGTCCGCGACGGTTTGGCCCCGTTGCAGCATGGCCTGGCACCGCGTCAGATACTGATGCCACGCGCCGATCATCGGCCACCAGGTTTGGGTTCGTTCGTAATGGACGCCGTAGGGGCCCATGGTCATGCCGGGCCGGCGGTCGAGCCAGGGCTGGTGTGCATAGCGGTGGAAGACCAGCCGATTGATGCCCATGCAGAAAGCCCAGTCCGCCTGTCGCTTCATGTTCCCGGGATAGAGCTTCCACGCCTCGCCGGAGTCCGATGTAAATGCCTCAGCGGCGATGACTGGTCTGCCGAGCGTATGGGCGATCGAGGTCGCTTCGATGCAACTGAATGTGGAATCGAACCCGTAACCCTTCGCCCAGAACTCGCACATCGGGACATCCGCGACGCCGCCGAGACTGAGATCGGAGCACGGATTCATGTCGTAGGGCTCGATGGAGAGGCCGAAGCCGTGCTTGCGGCCGAGGGCTTTGAGGTGCTGGGCGTGGTTCTCGATCACGAGTTCCTGGGCGGTCTGCCGCAGGTCCCAGAGGAATCGTTCGGAGACGCCGAGACTGTCCACGACTCGGCCGGTCATCACGGGGAGATATCCAAGCGGATCGTAGCCTCGCCGCCGCTGGAACTCCTCGCGGAACTTCCCGCTCCAATTCTGCGACCCCATCTCCCAACTGTCGATGTGCAGCATCGTCCAACCGGCTTTGCGGTCGTTGGGACGGGGGCCGAGGTCGCGCAAGAGCGTGCCGATGAATGCGTCGAAGTGCGCATCGAGCGCCGCCGGATCGAACTTGTCGCACTCGAAGCCCAGTCCCGGCTGCGGGGCAGGCCGGGTGTTTGCGCCGGTGGTGGTGCGGCCGAAACGCAGGATGGTCCACTCGCCCTCGGGCACGTCCCACGTGAGCACGCCGTTTGGGTCGAGGCGATCGGACAGGTCGACGATGCTGTTTTGGACGATCCCAGAGGACGTCGGATCGTCCGCCGGCGCTGGCATGTAGGGCTTGACGCCGGGCTGTGACGAATAGGGAGCCCGCACGTACAAGGCTTTGTCGTCGAGGTCGGCGATGCCGGGGCCTGTCGCCGGCGTCGGGAACGCCAACACGGCGACATCACGATAGAACTCATTTCTCGCAGACTCCAACTCGGCCGGCACGGGGCCGAAGAAGGGCGGCCGCGGCTTGGGCTGAGGAAGGACGCCGTTGAATCGCCGCGGGCCGGTCGCCTGGGTCTCGCTGGCGACGAGGTGCTGCATGGATTGTTCGACCTTGACCCAGGGGCCGCCGCTGCCGGTCCAGCCCGGGCCGGCGTTGAGCGTCATCTGCAGGCCCAGCCGCTCGGCTTCGGCGACGGCGTGCTTGAACAACTCCCGCCAGGGTTCGCTCATGAATCGGACCGGGCCGCGGGGGACGCCCACGTCGACCTCCATGAGGATCACGCCGCCGATGCCGGCTTGGCTGATCGCCTCCAGATCCGCGGTGATGCCTTCGCGGCTGAGGTTGCCGTCCATGAAGAACCAGTAGACCCAGGGGCGGGCCGAGGCGGGAGGCTCGCGGAAATCCGCCGCGAGATCACGGGCCCACACTTGCGAACAGGCGACCATCGCCAGGAGCAAGACGCCCGTTCGAAACAGTGTGCTGGAAAGTCTCAACCGGGGGAAA
>JAAYVJ010000611.1 GCA_012517265.1 Planctomycetota bacterium
GGGCGTCCACGTGGTCCCAGGGAACACGGACGACGGCCCCGTGGTCTTCGCCTGTGTCGCTCCCGACCACGATGACGCCGAAAAGAAGCTTGAGTCGCAGGGATGGAAACGCGACTGCGACGTGCTCGACACGTGGTTTTCTTCGGCTCTGTGGCCGTTCAGCACGCTGGGCTGGCCCGAGGCGACACCCGCGTTCAAGGCCTTCTATCCGGGCAACGTGCTGTGCACCGCCCGCGAGATCATCACGCTGTGGGTCTCGCGCATGGTGATGATGGGCCAGTACTGCGCGGGCGATATCCCATTCCGCGACGTCTACATTCACGCGATGATCCAGGACGGCGAAGGTCGCAAGATGTCCAAGAGCCTGGGCAACGGAATCGATCCGCTGGTCGTAATTGACAGCCACGGCGCCGACGCCATGCGGTTCACCCTGGCGACCATGACGACCGACACGCAGGACATCCGCATGCCGGTGGCGTCGATGACCCTGCCGGACGGTCGGACCGTGAACACCTCGCCCAAGTTCGACGTCGGCCGCAACTTCTGCAACAAGCTGTGGAACGCGTCGCGGTTCGCGATGATGAACTTGGAGGGCATGGACCCCGCCGGCTTCGACGCCCGTCGCCTGGACCTGACCGACCGCTGGATCCTGTCCCGCCTGGCGACGACCCGCGACGAGGTGACCGCGGCCGTCGAGTCGTTCAAGTTCAGCGAGCCGCTGAATCTCCTCTACCGCTTCTTCTGGAACGACCTGTGCGACTGGTATCTGGAGTGGGCCAAGTACCGGGTTCGCGACGACGCGACCAAGGGAGTCGCCCAAAACGTGCTGGCCTTCGTGCTGGACCGGACCCTGCGTCTGCTGCACCCGTTCATCCCCTTCATCACCGAGGGCATCTACCAAAACCTCAGGGAACTGACGCCCGTTCGGGAGTTGCGGGGCGTCGCCTCGGGCGACAACCCGGACGCCCTGGCGGTCGCGCCGTGGCCGCAGAACCTGGAGTCGCTGAAAAACGCGGTGGCCGAGGCGAAGATCCAAGTCATCCAGGACGTCGTGCGGGCGATCCGCGACCTGCGAAGCAAATACAACATTCCGCCCAGCGCCAGGCTCAAGGCCTCCGCCGCTGCGCCGCAGGAGGTTTCAGACGTGCTCGAGACCGGCGGCGATCTGGTCTGCCAATTGGCGGGGCTCGAATCGTTCCAGGCCGCAGAGGGGCTCGCCAAGCCGAACAACGCCGCGACGGCCATAGTAGAAGGCGCGCATGTGTACGTGCACGACGTGATCGACCCGGAGGCCGAACGCGCTCGGCTGACGAAACAGAAGCAGGAAATCGAGCAGGCGAAAAAGGGCGTCGAAGGCAAGCTGGCCAACGAGAACTTCGTGGCAAGGGCCAAACCCGAAGTGGTCGCCCAGGCCCGGGAGAAGCTCCAGCAGCTCCAGGACCAGCTCCAGGCAGTCGAGAGGCACTTGGCTGAACTGGGCGGATGAGGAAGTCAGGGGGAACGAATGGAAGTGGAAGTTGAACTGTCGCGGATCATCATCAATGAGACGTCCGACCAGCAGATCATCGTGCTCAAGGAGCGTCACGGCACGCGAGGCTTCCCCATCGTGATCGGGATCGTCGAGATCTTCGCGATCGACCGGAGGCTCAAGGGGATCAAGCCACCCCGCCCGATGACCCACGACCTCCTGGCCAATGTGATCGACGGCCTCGGCGCCAAAGTCGAACGGATCGTGATCACCGACCTGCGCAACCACACCTTCTACGCCAAGATTCACCTGAGCATCGACGGCCGCACGGTCCAGGTCGATTCCCGCCCCTCCGACGCCATCGCGCTATGCGCCGCCCTGCAAGCCCCTATTTTTGTGGCCGAGCACGTTTTCGATCTGACGAATCAGTGATGAAGGTCGCCGCGACCAGCAGAACGACCGCGATGCACAACCACGAATCGGCCACGTTGAACGTGTGCCAGTGCCGCCCGGGCCAGTAGACCACGTCGATGAAGTCGCGAACCCTCCCGTCGTTGAAGATGCGGTCCCACAGATTGCCGCTGACGCCCGCCGCGAAGAGCCCCAACGCCGCTTGAATGGGTCGCTGCCTGCCCGTGCCGAAGAAGAACACCCCCAGGATGATGAGCATCGCCAGTACCGCGACTCCGATCAGGAACGGCCTTCTGCCGTCGGCGATTCCGAACGCCGCTCCTTTGTTCAAAGCCAACTGGAACGACAGGAACCCGTCGATGATCGTGGCCTTCAGATCGGGCTTGTCCCCCAGCCAGGCGAAGACGGCGTGCTTGCTCCACAGGTCCGCCGCCAGGCCAAGCAGCAGCGTCGGCCAGAAGATCAGATGCCCCGTCCCATCGGGCAACTCGACGCGTTTGCGGAGGTTCAGTGGACAACTCGACGCGATGGGTTCGATTCTCTGTTGGTTGCCGGTATCCATGATGTCGGTAGTTCTGTCCCTGCTGACAATTCTCTCACCTGACGTTGTCGCGAATCAATTTTTCCAACGCCTGACGCTTGGGCTGGTCGGGGTTGATGTCCAGCGACCGCCGCCAGTGGCGAACACCCTGCTGGCGCCAGCGGTCGTCCCCGGTCTGGTCGGCCTTGAGCGTACACGCGACGCCCAGGCCGCGATAGGCCTCCCAGTCGTTGCCGTCCAGCTCGATCGCTTTCTGATACGCCTGCATCGCCTGGTCCAGATCTCCCAGCTTGATGAAGCAATAGCCCAGATGGCGATAGGCATGGCCGTCCTGGGGACGGATCTGCGTCGCCGAAATCAGCGCATCCCGGCCCTGCTCGTACCGCTCGGCCTTCACGCAAGCTACGCCCAGCGAGACCAGTACGTTCGGGTCGGGCGACTGCGGCGTCAGCATGCGTTCGTAGACTCCGATCGCCCGGACGTAGTCCTTCTGGCCCTCATAGGCCTTCGCCAGCACGGGCAGCAGCTTCTGCGACCGCCCCTCCCCCGCCTGCTGGCAGAACGCCTGCGCCCTGGCGTACTGGCCGGCCTTCACGGAGCAGTCGGCCGCCTTCGCCAGGGCATCGAAGCTGTTGGGATCCAGCTCCACCGCCCGGGCGTA
>JAAYVJ010000612.1 GCA_012517265.1 Planctomycetota bacterium
AACTGCAGGACGTGTTTCTTGTACTCAGGCCAGAGATCCCGCTGCTCGTACCGCCCGGTCGGATTGCCCTTGGTGTGGGGCAACCCGGTGGCCATGTGCTTGATCTCCTTGAGACCGGTATCGACTCCGATGGGGATGGCCCCCCGCCCGGCGATCTTGAAGCCGTTGTACTTGGCCGGGTTGTGCGAGGCGGTCACCTGGATGCCGCCGCAGGTGCCCAGGAAGTTGATCGCGAAGTAGATCTGCGGCGTGTCGATCATCCCGATGTCGATCACGCCGACGCCGGCCGAACGGATGCCTTCGATCAGGGCCTGGGCCAGCGGCTCGCTGTGCGTGCGCATGTCCCGGCTGACCACCAGAGACTGGGCCTCTCGCAGACCCCGCTCGTATCCCTTGATCAGCGAGGGCAGGAACCGGGCGGTCGCCTGGCCGATCTTCCAGGCGTCGTCCTCGTTGAAGTCATCCTGGTATACACCGCGGATGTCGTAGGCTTTGAAAATCTCCGGATTCATTCAAATCACTCCTTCGGTCGATCCATCTTAGAACATGCAGAAGATAACCCACTATACACCGGCCCCCCCCGCTGTCAATCTCGCAGTTCTCCCTTGCCCGCTGCACAGTGGCGAGGTACGATTTGTGCGTTGCGGCCCTTTGGGAGGGCCGATCCGAAAAGCGAGCCGCCCGGCGACCCCGGCGGCCAATGAGAAACCGAGGTGAGGAATGAGCAGACCAGTTGTTCCCTGGCTCGTGGCCCTGGTGCTCGCGAGTCCCGGGGTCGTCCCGCTCCGAGGCCAATCCGCAGCTCCGCCCGGCGGCGACCAGGCTCAGACGCCGGAGACGGTGGTGTTCAACCTCAAGTACCGGCCGGTCACCGGTCAGAACGACCCGCTGAACTACCACTCGTTCTGGGGATTCGGCAACTCCCCTCCCACGGGCGTCGCCTTCCTCGAAGCGGTCAAGAAGCAGGTGGAGAATTGCGACGAGGTCTACAACGGGGCCTTGCCGAAAGCCCAGCAGTGGTCGGTGGTCGAACTCAAGGACAAAAAGCCTGTCGCGCTCTACTTCGACCTCAACGCGGACGGCAAACTCTCGGACGATGAGCGGATACTCCCCGGGCCGGCGGCCAGCCCGCAGACGGGCGGCTACCAGTTCGGGTTCGTCACCCCGGACTTCCTGATCCGCAGGGAAAACGGCACGGAGGTCCCCTTCCGAGTCATGCTGGTCGCCGACTCCTTCGGAGGCGACCGGATGAACTACATGTGGAGCCCGAGCTGCGTGCTGGAGGGCCAGGCGACCTTTGAGGGCGAGCCGACGCGGCTGTTCCTCTACGGGGATGGATTCAGCGGCTCGTTCGCCAGCTTCGGCTCGTGCAACTACGCCATGATCCCGGCCTCGCAGGCTCTGGAAGGGTACATACCGCGGGACACGCTCAGCAGCCTGATCTGTCGCGACGGCAAGTACTACAAGCTCCAGCTCGCCGGCTCGCATGAGAAAGACAAGACCCTCCAAGTCAAGATCCAGAGGGACACCTCCCCCACCGGCAAGACCGCTTTGCGTCTCCAGGGCAAGGAGTCCCTCAAGACCCGTCTGGCGTACGCCCGGATCGCCGGCGCCGAGGACAAGACGATCCAGTTCAACACGAACAACGCGCAAACCGTGATCCCGGTCGGCCGGTACAAGCTCAATTCCGGCAGCGTCTGCTACGGGACTGAGAGCGACGATCAGTGGCAGGTCAATTTCGACAACGGGCCGGCCTTCGCGGTCGCAGAGAACGAGACCACCTCCGTCGAGATGGGCGAGATGACCCTGACCGTCAAGGCGGTCGACGAGCGCAAGCGTTACAACAGCGACGTGAAAGAGAGCGCCACCTTCGCCAAGGGCACGCCGCTCTATGTGTCGCTGGAGGTCAAGGGCAAGGCAGGCGAGGCCTACACGCGGTTCTCGCAGAAGGCCGCGTCGGGCAATCAGTGGACTCCCGTCAAGCCGCACCTGACAATTGTGGACGACAAGGGAAAACAAATAGCATCGACCGACCTGGAGTATGGCTGAGGCGGTCGCTGCGGGTTCTCGTGGCGAGGACCAGAAGTCAAGACCGGCAAGTACACGGTTGTCATGACGCAGGAAACCGGCCCCTTCGGCGGCAAAATCGAGGGCAAGCTGGAGCTGACAATCGAGTAAGCCAGGCATACAAACAACACGCATCACCTCACGCCCCGGCTTCTCTGAAAAGAGTGACCGGGGCGTGCCTGTTTTCTCCGGCCGCCGACCAACCACACGCACCGCCAAGCCGACGCATGGGCCGCACTTGCGGAAACGCGCCGGCCGTGGTATTCGTGACCGCATGGCACGGGAGTCCCGGACAGACAAGGAGCACAGCGAGGGTCGGGCGAGCGGTTCCTATCCGGACTGGCTTGGCGGCTATCGCAATGACCTGAGCGAGGACCTCGGGACGTTTCGTCGTGCGGAGGCGTCCATGTGGCCGAACGTCGGACGGATCAGAACCTACAGATTGCTCGATCAGGGCGGTTGCCAGGAAGCCTGACCGTTGGCGGCTCGGAAGGAGTGATTCCATGAACACAACGCTGTACGAATTCGACGCGGAAAAATACGAGAAAGCCTCGGACCATCAGAAAGAATGGGGATCGCAGCTCGCTCAGGAACTCCACCTCCAGGGAGACGAGCGAATCCTCGACCTGGGCTGCGGCGACGGTGCGATGTCGGCTCAACTGGCCAGGCGCGTGCCCAATGGGATGGTCGTGGGCCTCGATGCCTCCCTGGGGATGATCGACGCGGCTCGAAAGCACCAGACCGACAACCTGCAATTCGTGCACAAAGACATGAACGCCATAGAGTACATCGACGAGTTCGACGTCATTGTCTCCAACGCGGCGTTGCATTGGATCAAGAACCATCAGAACCTACTGCGGCGCGTCTGCCTTGCCCTGCGAAAGAACGGCGTCGTCCGCTTCAACTTCGCCGCCGACGGCAACTGCGCGAATCTGATCCGCGCGGTGCGGGACGCCCTCTCGTCGCCGGCCTATTGCTCGTCTTTCGTCGATTTCCTCTGGCCCTGGTACATGCCGACGCTGCAAGAATACGAAGAGCTGATGCAGCGGTCGAAGTTCACCGAAGTCCGCGTCTGGCCGGAGAACGCCGATCGCTTCTTCCCGGACGCCGAGGCCATGATCCGCTGGATCGACCAGCCGAGCCTCGTCCCGTTCCTGACGCACCTGCGCGGCCACGACAGA
>JAAYVJ010000613.1 GCA_012517265.1 Planctomycetota bacterium
CTGATGTACGGGTTCTGGTTCCCGCCCCGCCAATACGCCGGCTGGACGCTTCTGCTGATCAGTCTCGACCGCAGGAACCTGGAGCGTCAGAACATCCCCCGATGGGCCAGGCTGGACCCCATCGAAGAGCGGACGGTTTTCAAGTTCGGCCGGTCGGTCCGATACTACTACCGAGTCGCCCACGACTACCGTCCTCCCCCTGCCGCGGAATGCGACTGGACGTCGAAATGATCGACAGACACATCCCTAGGCAAGAAGCGGCATTCGGCGACATCAGATCGACAGCGCGCCTCTTGACAAACCCAGGGTCCAAATGCTACAATGAAAACACTTGGGCATTAGGCATTGAAACGCTTCGTCAAGAGCATGTTGTTCCCCGCTGGCTTCACGTCCCGACGGCGTAGCCTGGAGTATGGATACGTCTCAAGCGGTTGCACGGACTGCGACGGTTAAGGCACGGACAAGGTCCGATCATGAATGCTTCTGGTACGTTACGAATAGGGTGCGTTCTCGGTCTGCTGTCGCTGGCGACAGGAGGGTGCAGACTATTGCCCGATCGCGGCCTGTCCGGGCCGGCCGATCGAGTGGTCGTCGAAGGATTCAACGCGCATCCTCGAACCCGGTTCGGAGGCTACGCCGCAGCCATTCCCGGCATGACGTTTCTCGGCAGCAACCTGGGGTCGCACGGCTATTACTGGCCCTTCCGCGAGAAGAACGGCATCGCCTACACCTGCCGGGGCGGACACATCGACGTCGTCCACATGCGGATCGGCATCGACTGGACCGCCTACCTGACGGCCGAGAGCTACAAGCACCTGATGCGAAAAGACCCGGGCTTCTCATGCAAGATGCCCGTGGACCGATCTCGAAGCTACGTCACGATCACCTACCCGCCCGGGTGGGATTACCTCAGTGAAGAGGACCGCTCGGCCATCGCGCAGAAGATGGCCCTGGCCATCGGCCCCTACCTGACGTTTACGATGGTGACCTGGCATGAAGTCACCACATGGTACGGCTACAAGTGCATCGGCCTTCCGGTGGAGTACGACTCGGCGTTCAGTTGGGAGGACTCGTACTCGAACCTGCTGGGCACCAAGATTGCGGTCGAAGCCCTCCAGGACAAGGAGCATTCCTACAACAAAGCGGTGACCCTGGCCATCAACAGGGAGATGGAGAAGCTCGGCATCCTGCCGTCGGCCCGCCAGGCCCGCGCGGCGAGTAAGTCCATGAAGGGCCAGTGGTACACAGGCACGTTCGTGCTGATGATCGATATGAAAAAACGGAACTTCGACGTAGGCCTGGACGACGGTTACGTCACGCCGACCCTGGTGCCGAGCGTGCCGCATTGCCCCGGCGCCGAACCACTCTCCTATCCGATCCCCACGCTGGACATTCTGAGCGAGTACGGATTCAAGCTCAAGCACGAGATCGAGCCGCACGAGTGGGAGAAAAGGAAGATCCTCCGCATCGCGTTCGGCGACGAGCCGAAGAAACGCATCGATCCGCAAGTCCACCTGGCGATCATCATGAATCACATCCAGCGGGAAGCGGCGGCCAAGTACGGCCCGCAGTACGATCCGGACAACCGGCCGCAGGAGCCCCAGTACGTCTCGACCGGCAAATAGGCGTCATTTGCCCCTTGCCATTTGCGAGCGACGATTTACTATGTGATGTCCGCGCATGAAGGTTGCAGATTGCGCGTAGTCAATCCGCCGGTCTTTCGGATTTCGATGAGGCTGAAGAATCATGAAGAACAGGTGCTCGCTGTCGAGTCTTTCGTTCCTGGGGTCCGCGATGCTCGCGATCGCAACGGCCGGATGCGGGATCATCCCCGACAAGGGGCTCCGCGTGCCCGCCGGCGACGCCGTGGAGAAAGGATTCCGCTTCGGGCCGCGGATTCGCTACGGCGCCTACCCCACCTCGATCCTGGGAACGCCCTGGGCCGGCCAGAAACTCGGCACGCACGGCTATTACTACCGCCCATCGGAGAAGAACGGCATCGGCTACGCCTGCCGGGCCGGGCACGTGGACATCATGCACGTCCGCATCGCGGCGGACTGGACCGCCTACCTGGCCGGCGAAAGCTACAAGCACATCATGAAAGGCGACGACACGTTCTCCTACAAGCTGCTCGTGGACCGCTCCCGCAACCACGTGTATCTCTCGTACCCGGAGAACTGGCAGAGCCTGCCGCAGGAGGAACGCAGCCGGATCGCCCGCGAGGTGGCCCTGGCGATGGGCCCCTATCTGACCTTCACCATGACCACCTGGCATGAAATCATCACCTGGTACGGCTTCCAGTGCATCGGCCTGCCCACCGAGTACGCCTCGGCGTTCAGTTGGGAGGACTCCTATTCGAACCTCCTGGGCACAAGGCTGGCCTCGAAGGCCCTCCTGGACAGGGAGCACCCCTACGACGAAGCCATGACAATCGCCCTCGACGAGGAGATGGCCAAGCTGGGCGTGCAATCGGCGAAGTACGCCAAGCAGATGAGCGAATCGGTCTACGGCTCGTGGTACAAGGGCCGCGTGTCAATGTTCGTCGATCTGCGGCGGAGGAACTTCGACATCGGCCTGGACGACGGATTGGTTACGCCGGTGCTGCTGCCCAACGCCGCCGGCTGCGAGGGGGCCGAGCCGGTCTCGTATCCGGTCCCGACGCTCGACGCTCTGGCCAAGTACGGTTTCGCGGCCCGGGTCGAGATCGTGCCTCGCGAATGGGAGCGAAACAAAGTCCTGCGCATCGTCTACCCCGACAAGAAGGGCAAGCGGATCATCCCCACAGAGCACTTCCCGATCATCATGGCCCAGATCCGCAAGGAGGCCGAGGCCAAGTACGGCCCCGAGATGGTCGCCGACCCCAAGCCGTGATTTCGATCATCGAGTATTTCGCCAGAGATTGGGAAAGATTCGGCTTGACAACGAAATCGCCGGGGCCTATAATCCCCCCGTTTTCATCAAAAAGGCATTGGGAGGTCCGATCATGGATGGCCGGAAGACAGACCCCAAGGCGCTCGGGAGAGGCCCGTACGAGACGCTCCCCAGCGGTCGCATCATGTCCCACGGATTCCGAATGATGGGCTCGCATGAGCATGAGACGCTCCTGATCGAAGGCCACTATCGCTGCCCGCACTGCCGTCGCGCAGACATCCGGGAACTCAGCGATACGGCTCTCTCGCCTCAGTAGC
>JAAYVJ010000614.1 GCA_012517265.1 Planctomycetota bacterium
CTGGGCTGCACCGCCGGGATCACTCTGAACCCCGAGACTCCCGTCGAATCGATCCGCAAGGTCGCTCCCCTGTGCGATATGGTCCTGGTCATGACGGTCCGCCCCGGCTTCGGCGGCCAGTCCTTCATGGACGATGCGGCCCGAAAGGTCATCGAGGTCCGCCGGATCGTCGGCCCGAACGTCCGCGTCGAGGTGGACGGCGGCATCGATCCCGAGACCACCCCGATCGTCGTCGGGTACGGCGCCGACACCCTCGTGGCCGGCAACGCCATCTTCGGCCAGCCGGACCGGGTCGGCGCCATCCGGGCGATTCAAAACGCCGCCCGACAGCTTCCATAGCTTTTCATTCGCCCATCTGGTACACTATGCTCATGACAAAGAAAGCCAAGACGACCTGGAACGGTTTCTCCCTGCGGCCGCGGAAGGAAATGCCCGAGGGGCTCTGGATGAAGTGCCCCAGTTGCGAGCACATGCTCTACCGCAGCGCCGTCGAAAAGAATCTCAACGTCTGTCCGGAGTGCGACTATCACTTCCGAATCGGGGCCCTGACCCGTATCGAGTACCTCGCGGATGAAGGCACGTTCCAGCAGATCCATGAGGATCTGACCACCGGCGACCCGCTGGACTTCAAGTATCGCGGCACCACCTACAAACAGCGGGTCGAGGACGACCAGAAGAAGTCCGGCCAGAACGAGGCCATCCTCATCGGCAAGGCGTTCATCAAGGGCCGCGGCGTCGTCCTGGCCGTCATGGAGCCCAACTTCCTGATGGGCTCGATGGGCGCGGTCGTGGGCGAGAAGTTCTGCCTGGCCGTGGACAAGGCCATGGACGAGTCGCTGCCGCTGGTCGTCGTGAGCTGTTCCGGCGGGGCCCGCATGCACGAGGGCGTCGTCTCGCTCGGGCAGATGGCCAAGACCTCCGCGGCCCTGGCGCGCCTGGACGAGGCCAAGGGCTTGTTCATCTCTGTGCTGGCCGATCCCACCACCGGCGGCGTCACCGCCAGCTTCGCCATGCTGGGCGACGTGATCCTGGCCGAACCGAAGGCTTTGATCGGCTTTGCCGGACCCAGGACGATCGCCGAGACGATCAAGGTCGAGCTGCCCGAAGGGTTCCAAACCGCCGAGTTCATGCTCGAACATGGCTTCGTCGACAGCATCGTCCACCGCAAGGACCTGCGAAGCGAGATCGCCCGGATCATCGACTACACGCAGAAGTAGCCTACCACCGAGACCCAGGAACGCGGTTGCTGCTTCCTCTCCGTCGGCCTTATAATGGCGCACACGAGAGTTGCATACTCCACGGAGACAAGAGATGAAGGCAGGGAGAATCGTGGTCTTGGGCTTTGGCGTCCTGTGCTTGTGTTGTGGGTGTCAGAAGAAACCGCTGGCGAACGCGAGAACGCCTCTGCACGACGCGGCGATGCGAGGCGATTGCGGACGCATCCGGACGCTGCTGGCGGAAGGGATGGCGGTGGATGTGCGGGACGAGTTCGGCGTCCCGCCGCTGTACCATGCCGCTCGGGAGGGACACAAGGACGCGGCGGAACTGTTGATTGACGCAGGCGCATCCGTCCAGGCTGTGCGGCGGGGCGGCGTCTCGCCCCTGCATGAGGCCGCGGCGGCCGGCCACTTGGACGTGGTGCGTCTTCTGATCTCCAAAGGGGCGGACGTCAACGCCCTGGTCGGCTCCGACCGGACGCCGCTCTACGACGCTGTCCGCGGCGACTACAAGGACATCGCGGAGACGCTCCTGGCGGCGGGCGCCAAGCTGGATATTGGGGACCAGACCATCGACAAGCTGTTTCATACCGCCGCCTCGCAGGGTTCGGAGAAAGTCTTGGAAACGCTCATCGCCCGCGGAGCCAACCTCAATTGTACGACGGACCGCGGTGTCTCCACGCTCCACAAGGCGGCTTACAGGGGACATGCCGGTGTGGTCAGACTGCTCCTCGCCCATGGGGCTGATGTGCACGCCAGGGGCGGCGAGGGCTGAAGCAGGCCGGAGGCTTTGGCGTCTCCGGCCTGCTGTGATATGCGAATCGGTTGGAGGAATCCGTCCGAGCCTTACTTCTTCTTCTCCACGGCGTTGAAGCTGACGGACATGTCGCCGACCTGGACCTTGAATTCGCCCGGCTCGACCACCGGCTTGTTGTCCCGGCCGATGAACGACAGGTCGTCCCAGGTCAGCGTGAACCGGACCGTCTGCGTCGCCTTCGGCGCCAGCTCGACCTTTTCGAATCGCTTGAGCACCCTCACCGGCGGGGTCACCGTCGCGACCACGTCCGTCAGGTAGAGCTGCACGATCTCCTTGGCCGGCCGGTCGCTCTCGTTGGTGATCTGCACCGTCGCGGTCAGCGTGTCGGCGGGCGTCATTTCGCTCACGTCCACCTTCAGGCCGTGATAGCTGATCTTGGAGTAGGACAGGCCGAAGCCGAAGGGCCATTGCGGATCGTACTTGTTGCCGCCCTGGGTTTCGCTGTTCTTGTGGTCGTACCACATGAAGCCGCCGGCGTATTTCGGATAGGTCAGGGGCAGTTTGCCGCTGGGGTTGGCGTCGCCGAACAGGACATCGGCGACCGCCTGGCCGCCCTCCAGGCCCGGCGTGTAGGCCATCAGGATCGCCTTGGCGTCGTCCACGATCGTGCGGATGACGCGGGGCCGGCCCTCCACCAGCACGAGCACGATCGGCTTGCCCGTCTTGGCCAGGGCCTTGACGAGGTTCAACTGCGGCTCGCTCATCGTCAGGTCCTCGATGTTGCCGGGGGTCTCGCAGTACGGCGGCTCGCCGATGCAGGCGACGATCGCGTCCACGCCGGCGGCGGCCTCGACCGCCTTGGCGACGTCGAATTCCTTGTCGAACGTCACTGCGTCGACATGGACGGCGTTCCCCCGGCCGACCTTGGCCTGGATCGCCTCGAGGATCGTGTTCTTTTCCTGCGGGTACAGCTCTTCCTTGTCGCCCTGCCAGGTGAAGGTCCAGCCGCTGTTGAGGACCGAGAGCTTGTTGGCCGCGGGCCCTGTGACCAGCACCTTCTTGTTCTTGGCCAGGGGCAGCAGGCCGTCGTTCTTGAGCAGGGTCATCGCCTCCTGGGCGGCCTGCAGGTTCACCTGGTGGGAGGCTGCCGAGCCCACGCTGCCCGCGAGGCTCTTGACCGGGTAGGGCTTCTCGAACAGGCCCAGCATGTACTTGACGCGGAGGATGTCGCCGACGGCCTCGTCGATCCGCTTCATGGGGACCTCGCCGTCGTTGACCAGTTGCAGCAGCGTGTCGTAGAAGCTGTAGTCGTACGGGACCATGCTCATATCGACGCCGGCCATCACGGCCATCTTCACCGCCTCGCGCCGGTCCTTGGCGACCTTCTCGCGGGTGTAGAGGTTCTCGATGTCCGCCCAGTCGCTGACCACGAAGCCGTCGAAGCCCAACTCGTCGCGGAGCAGGGTCTTGAGGTAGAACGAGCTGGAATGGACCGGGACGCCGTTGATCTCGGAGGAGTTGGCCATGCAGGTGACGGCGCCGGCCTTGACCGCGGCGGCGAACGGCGGCACGAACCATTGTCGCAACTGCGTCTCGGGAATATACGCCGGGGTGCGGTCGCGGCCCGACTGCGGCCAGCTATAGCCCAGGTAGTGCTTCATGCAGACCGCGACCTTGACCGGGTTGGAGATATCGTCGCCCTGCTGGCCGCGGATGTAGGCGGCGCCCATCGTCGCGGCGATATACGGGTCCTCGCCGAACGTCTCGAACACGCGGGGCCACATCGGCTGGCGGGCCACATCGAGCACCGGCGCGAAGTTCCACGGGATGCCGGCGGCGCGGGTCTCCAGGGCCGCGATCTCGCCGACCTTCTCCATCAGGGCCGCGTTGCCCGTGGCGGCCATCGCGATGTTCTGGGGGAAGATCGTCGCTTCGAGCACGTAGTTGGCCCCGTGGATTGTGTCGATGCCGTAGAGGATCGGGACGCCCAAGCGCGTCTCCTTCGTCGCGACGTCCTGCATCTTCGTGATGATCTCCTGCCAGTTCTTCACGGATCGGGCCTGCCCGCCGCAGTTGAGGATCGAGCCGAGGTGGTGGTTGACGATCCCGTCGCGGAGCTTGGCCTCGTCGAGGATCAGGTATCCGTCCTGGCCGCTCTTGGCGAACTGCTCGAGCGTGATCTGCGTCATCTGGCCGATCTTCTCTTCGGTGGTCATCTGGCCCACCAGCTTGCGGACCTTGCCGTCGAATCGACTGGGGTTCATCCCTTTCTCCTTGTTGGCCGAACACCCCGAGACAGCCAATGCGGACACAACCAGTCCAATCACCGTCCTGTTCATGGTTTCCTTCCCTTTCCATACAGTGATCGATCGAGCCCCGGCCCGGCGGGACGCCGACAGGCGGGGTCCTTCTTTTCACGAGCGACCGACATGATAGCAGAGCCGCCGCACGGCGAAAACACAAAACTCGGCCGGGCCCGGGGTCGGGCCGTGCCGCAA
>JAAYVJ010000615.1 GCA_012517265.1 Planctomycetota bacterium
CCCGTTTCTTGCTGTGGTACACCGGGCTCAGAGGTCTCCCGATCACCGTCCGACGGCGAGACGCCAGCGGACCGGGGCTTGCCTTTGACGGCGAAGCCCGTGAAGAAGCTCTCCATTTCGAGGTGCTGGCGAACCACCTTGCTCAGATCGACATCCTGGGCCATGCGAACACTCTATCAGGCCTTTGGCCTGTGGAAAGGCGGAAATGGGCGGGCATCGCTCCACCCGGCTTCATCGTTTCAGCTCTCTAGCGACCTCGGCGAACTTTTCGACCGCAAAGTCCAGGTCCTCGCGGGTATGGGCCGCCGAGACCTGCGTCCGAATGCGGGCCTTGCCCTGCGGCACGACCGGGTACGAGAACCCGATGACATAGACGCCCTTTTCGAGCATCCGGCGGGCCATCTCCTGGGCCAAAGCCGCGTCGCCCAGCATGATCGGCGTGATCGGATGGTCGCCCGGCAGGACCGTCAGACCGGTCGTGGCGATCCGCTCGCGGAAGTACCGTGTGTTGTCTCGCAGACGATCCACCAGCTCCGTCGAGCGATCGAGCAGTTCCAGGGCCTTCAGCGAGCCGGCGGCGATCGCCGGGGCCAGGGTGTTCGAGAACAGGTACGGCCGGCTCCGCTGGCGGAGCATCTGGATGATCTCCTTGCGGCCCGAGGTGTAGCCGCCGCTGGCGCCGCCCAGGGCCTTGCCGAACGTGCCGGTGATGATGTCCACCCGGCCCATGACGCCGCGATACTCGGGTGTGCCCCGCCCGGTCTTGCCGATGACTCCGGCCGCGTGGCAGTCGTCGATCATAACCAGGGCGTCGTACTTGTCGGCCAATTCGCAGATCTCGTCGAGCTTGGCGACGTAGCCGTCCATGGAGAAGACGCCGTCGGTCGCGATCAGGCGGAATCGGAATGACTTGGCGGACTTGAGCTTCTCTTCGAGGTCCGCCATGTCGCTGTTGTTGAACCGCAGGCGTTCGGCCTTGCACAGCCGCACGCCGTCGATGATGCTGGCGTGGTTCAACTGGTCGCTGATGATGACGTCCTCAGGACCTAGAAGGGTTTCGAAGAGCCCGCCGTTGGCGTCGAAGCACGAGCTGTAGATGATCGTGTCCTCGGTGCCGAGGAATCGAGTGACTGCGGCCTCCAGATCCTTGTGGATCTGCTGAGTCCCGCAGATGAACCGCACGGAGCCCAGGCCGAAGCCCCACTCTTTGTAGCTCTCTTTCGCGGCCTTCACCACCTCGGGATGATTCCCAAGCCCCAGGTAGTTGTTGGCGCACATATTGACCACCGACTGACCGGTCGAGACCTTGATCCGACTGCCCTGCGGACTGACGATGACCCGCTCAGGCTTCTCCAGACCGGCCCGGCGAATCTCGTCGAGCTGACCGGCAAGATAGTCTTTCATATTGCCAAACACGTTCACATCCTCCCGATGGACGACATGCATGTCGTCTGAATTCGAAGCACGAAATTCGAAATCCGAAACAAATCCAAAGAAGCAAGCTCAAATGACCGAAACGCTGTCGCCCACTCGACACTCCGTTTTGGATTTCGAGCTTTGGTCATTCGTGCTTGTTTTCGAATTTCGAAATTCAGATTTCGAGATTTTCGGTCAGGCTCCATTCTTCCACGTCAATACGACTTTGCCCGAGTTGCCGGATCGCATTGCGTCGAAGCCCTTCTGGAACTCGGTGTAATGGAACCGATGTGTGATCAGCGGCGAAATGTCGAGCCCGCCTTGGATGAGCATCGTCATCTTGTACCAGGTCTCATACATCTCCCGGCCGTAGATCCCTTTGATCGTCAGTCCGTTGAAGACGACGAAATCCCAATCGATTTCCGTGCGGGGCAGGATGCCCAGCAGCGCGATCTTGCCGCCGTGGGCCATGTTGGAGATCATCCCACGCAACGCCTGTGGACTGCCCGACATCTCCAGGCCGACGTCGAAGCCCTCCTTCATGCCAAGCTTCTTCTGGGCGTCCTCGATGGTCTCGGTCCGCATGTCGAGGGTGAGCGTCGCGCCGGCCTTGCGGGCCAGTTCGAGACGGTACGGATTGAGGTCGGTCACCACGACGTGGCGGGCGCCGACGCGTTTGGCGATGCCGGCGGCCATGCAGCCGATGGGTCCGGCGCCGGTGATCAGAACGTCCTCGCCGACCAGGTTGAAGCTCAGTGCCGTATGGGCCGCGTTGCCCAGCGGGTCGAAACAGCTCAGAACGTCCAGCGAAATGGCCGGGTCGCAATACCAAAGGTTCGTCACCGGCACAGAGATGTACTCCGCGAACGCCCCGTCGCGATTGACCCCGATCCCCCTGGGCGCGTTGCACAGGTGCCGCCGGCCGGCCAGGCAGTTGCGGCACCGCCCGCAGACCACGTGCCCTTCGGCGCTGACCAGGTCGCCCACGTGGAAATCGTGGACGTTGGAGCCGATCTCGACGATCCGGCCGACGAACTCGTGCCCGATCGTCATGGGCACCTTGATCGTCTTCTGGGACCAGGCGTCCCAGTTGTAGATATGCACGTCCGTGCCGCAGATCGACGTCTTGACGACCTCGATCAACACATCATTGATCCCGATCGTGGGGACCGGGACATCCTCAAGCCAAAGGCCGACCTCGGCCTTGCGTTTTACCAATGCTTTCATGTCCGTCTCTGCTGGCCCATCCAAGGACCTGCGTCATCCTTCAACAAATCCGATTTATGCAAATGCCTTTCGCAAGAGAGCCAGGCCCTTCGGGACCGCGGTCTGCCAGTCCTCGTTGCCTTCGAACTCCAACGATACGTAACCTCGATAGTTGGCCTTCTTCATGATCTTGGCGATCCGGTTGTAGTCCAGGTCGAGCGTGTACCAGAGGCCGCCGCCGTAGTAGGTCTTGGCCTGCATGAAGACGGTCTGCGGGGCGCACATCTCCAGCTTGTCATAGGGGTCTTCCAGGAAGTTGCCTGTGTCGAGCAGGACCCGCAGCCAGGGCGAGTTGATCGCGTTGACGATCCGCAGCAGGCCTTCCGGCGTGCGGGCCAGACCCCAGTGGTTCTCGAGGCCCAGGATCACGCCGCACTTCTCGGCGGTCGGCAGGCACTTCTCGATGCTGTCGATCACCCACTTGAAGCCGTCCTCCTCCGTGTAGCCCGGCAGAACGGGCTCGATGCCCCGGTTGGCCATCAGGTCGTCGAAACTCTTGGTCGTGTTCCAGCGGCCGGTGTTGAGCCGGACGATGGGAACGCCAAGCTGGTAGGCGACCTCCATCTGCTTGATGGTCTTGTCGATGTTCTTCTGCCGTTCCGCCGCATCCGGCCAGACGAATCCCTGGTGCGTGGACAGCGAGCACAGGTCCAGGCCGTTGATCAGAGCGTGGCGTTTGAGCTTCTGCAGATAGGCGGAGTCGACGTTCTCTTCGCCGTCGATCTGGCGGAGGAGAATGTCCACCGCGTCGAACCCCATGCGGGCGGCCTCGTCGATGCACTGCTCGATGGGCATCTTGAGACCCTCTTTGAACCTCCAGAACGAGTACGTGGCCACCGCGATGCGATTGCCGCGACGGGACTGCGACTCGGACGCCGTGCTTTCGGCGGCGCCACCGGTCGTAGCGACCCCGACCAAGGCGGCCACCGAGCCGGCGATGAACCCTCTGCGATCAACCTGCGTCATACTCCTGCTCCTTTCCATCTCGTCCGCGAGAATGTGGATCGATCTGTGACTTGGCGAGCGGTGGGGACAGTCTCCGAAAATCAGCGATCGACCGTCCACCTTCACACATGCCGGTACATGTTAGGTCAATTGCGGCGGTCTGACAAGGGCTCCGACGCGGATTTGTGCCGCGACCTGGAGGAAGCGGGGCATGGCGTAGTCGAAGAACCGGCGGTAGCTCTCGCAGAAATAGCTCTCCCGGCCGTAGTTCTCCGGATCAAAGGGGGCGCGGTCCTTCATGCACCCGCCCCGGCAGACCGCCAGGTGCCGGCAGATCAGGCACTTGGTCGCGAGATTGGCCTTGCAGCGGGCGAACGCCTTCTTGCGGGCGCAGGCCGCGAGTTGCTCGATCGGCGTCTCTAGGATGTTGCCCAGCCGCCACTTGGGCTCGACGAAGAAATCACAGGGGAAGACGTCGCCCTGGTGCTCGACGACGATGTACTGGCTGCACTGGCGGTCGAAGGTGCAGATCGTGTGCCGGCCGCCGATGCAGTGGGTCAGGATCGAGTCGAAGTCGCGGATGCTCAGCTTGTCCGGCCCGAAGGCCATCCATCTGTCGAAGAGCCGGCACAGGAAATCGCCGTACTGCCGGGGCGTCACGGAGAAATCCGCGATCTCCCCACTCTGTGGGTTCACCTCGACGCACGGGATGAATTGCAGGTACCGAACGCCAAGGCCGACCAGGAAGTCGAAAATCCCATCGGCGCGATCGGCGGTCAGACGGTTGATCAGCGTCAGCGTATTGTACTCGACACCGGACTGCTTCATCCGAGCGATCGCAGCCATGACCCGGTCCCACGTGCCGTGCCCGCCGAGGTCGAGCCGATAGTGGTCGTGCAGTTCCTTCGGCCCGTCGATGCTGACGCCCACGAGGAACTTGTTCTCGACAAGGAAGCGGCACCAATCGGGATCATCGAGCAGCAGCCCGTTGGTCTGAATCGAGTTGCCGACCTCCTGGCCGGCGATGCCGTATCGCTTCTGGAGTTCGACCGCCCGTTTGAAGAAGTCCAGCCCCATCAGAGTCGGCTCGCCCCCCTGCCAGGCGAAGCCCGACATCTGGAAGCGCAGGCCCAGGTAGTCCTTCACGAGCTTCTCGAGCACCTCAGCACTCATCCGCTGCCGGCCCGAGCCGATCTCGGCGGATCGTGACTTGTAGAAACAGTAGACGCAATCGACGTTGCAGTCGGACCCGGAAGGCTTGATGAGGAGCGAAAACGGCTGCATGGCGGCTATTTGCCTTCTCGTTCGATTCGCACGGTCCACGTGTCCTGCATCGCGGGTTTCTCGGCAATCAGAAGGATGCGACTGAGCTGCTCGGGCCAGACCGTCCGAAGCCGACCATCTTCGACGGGGACCGTCTCCACTGTCGGCTTCAGTTTCGTTTCGTCGTAGATCACTCGTACGGCCAGTCGAGGTTCGCCTTGATCGCCCGTCTCCAACAAGAGCCGGCCATTCCCCTGTTTGCTCACCTTGCACGGCGTCACGAGGCTCAGCATGATCTTCCCGGCCGGCTTGTCCAGAGCATACTGCTCGGTGACCGCGACGTCGCGCCCGCGGTCGAGCCGGACCGTGCGAACCCACGACTTCAGACCCGCCTCCCGCGGGTACACCCCCGCGATGTCGAGCTTCAACTGCGCGTGGTCGTCGTCGGCCTCGTACCGAACGTCCCGGGCCGCGTACTCCCGGCCGGGGCTCTGCATCAGGGTCTCGATGGTCGGCAGGTTGTGCCAGGCAGACTGCATCGTCCAGATCTCATACCGCCGGGAGCTGAACGTCTTGCGGCTGTAGGTTTCGACGCCGATGTCGATCAAGATGGGCTTGCCGTCCATGTAGACGACGAAGTTGCCGACGTCGTTGTGGTTGTGGCTCTCGGCGTTGTGGCCGCCCTTGGCCGCGACGAAGAAGCCGTTCGAAGCTCCATCCCGGCACCGGGCCGCCATCACCTGAATGCCGTCGAGCCAGACGTCTCTGGGCAGAGGGGCCTTCGCCTGTGCGGCGTCCAACTCCACAGCATGGAAGATCTCAGGCAGATACCGACCGACCGTGTAGTCCTGCGCGCCGGCGAACCCTTTCTGATCCCGCGTGTGCAGATACGCGCCGAATGCCGCGAGCCGCTCGTCGCCGATCCGCTTGCCGTAGCGATACACCAGTTCCGCCGGCGGATGGGCCTTGCCCGACGCGTCCGCGAAGTTCACGAAGTAGTCGTCCGCGATGTGGACGCGGTAGATGTACCGCCCGATCTCCTGGATCAAGGGCTGATCGTAGACGTTGACCTCGCCGCCGGTGGCGCCGTGGAGCAATTCGAGGCAATCGAACAGCGAGGCCCCTGCGCGGCTCCAATAGCCGGGCCCCTCGTCGCAGCCGCCGTCGTCGGCATAGGCGTCGAGGAAGTGGTCCAGGCTGCGGACGATCTTGGCGACGGAGGCGATCCGTCGATCCGCGTCGGGCTCGACCAGAAGCGTGCACGTCAGCCAACTGGCGTTGCACCAGGGGTTCCAGTTGTTGACCCGGCCGCCGGCAAAGCCCATCCAGCCGAAGTCGTCTCGCGTCAAGCAAGGCGTCAGTATCCGCCGATCCATCTCGAAACGAATTCGCTTTCGAATCATGGGTGATACTTCGTCGAGTTCTTCGCCGAGCAGGTAATAGGTCCAAGCGAGGCTCTCGCCCGTCTCGGCGGCGAAGAGGTCCACAATGGGCTCGGCCGGGTCGGGCAGGCCGGAACCCGCCTTCTGCGCCCCCATGTGCGCGGGCACGCCCCAGAACGACTCCTCGCACAGGGCCCAGACGCCGTTGGCGAGGTCGTCGAGGAAGCGGCCTTTGCCCTCCACGCACTCGGCCATCAACAGGTTCGTCAGTGCGTAGCGGCGGTCGAAGTGCACCTGCTCGTACCGACTGCGGTTGCCCTCCCTGGCGAACTCCAGGAACAGCGTCGCCGGCAACTGCGGCCACTCATAGCCCAGGCACTGCTCGCCGTTGGCGATGAGGTCCTTGCGCACCGATTCCGGCAGGCCGTTCCACTCGCTGCGGTCCTTCCAGGTGGGCCACGGCCGCCATTTCCCTTGCGGGATCAGGATCTTGGCGATCTTCTCCTGTGGGTACAGCTCGCGGAGTCTGAACCGCCCCTGCCCCACTGCCGGGACAGCCGGAATGGCCGTCAAGAACAACAGACAGAGAACTATCGCTTTCCTATCAGCGCAAATCTGCATCATGCGACTCCATTCAATTGGACTTCTCGTTCTGTTCAGCAACCTCGCGGGATTGAGCGATGACCTCCGCCACCGACACGCCAGACAAGTCACCGCCGATCAGGACCGGCCGGGCCCCGACGACCAGGGAGAGTTGGTTGACCGCCGGCTCGCTTCGTCTGCTCGTCCAGTCGCGAAAACCCCACTTCACCTGCCGCCAGTCCGAGCCGGTCTGCTGAATCGTCAGCGGTCGGTCAGGGGACTCCGCCTCCAGGATCACCTGCCGGTCCCTGTCGTCGGCCGACCAGAGGGCCCAGCAGTCCCCGGATCTCACCTTGAACCGCAGGATCCAGAGGCTCTCGTCCTCGGCCTGCACACGTCCGACGAACTCGCCCGCCGCGACCACCGGTGCGATGTCCGCCATCACGTGATAGGCGGGTTTGGGCGTCAGGTCCGGGCGGACCAAACCGAAGTTGTCCTCGTTGTATTGCGGATTCCACCCGTCGTCCTGGAAGTCGTACCACCAGATGCCCGAGAACGAAGGCGAGGTGCGAGCCAGCAAATAGAGCCTCGCCAGATAGGAGGCCGACAGTTCCGGATCGGTTCCGTGCCTGCCGACGTGGGTCGGCCAGCCCATCTCCGTCACGTAGAACGGGACGTCCCTGCCGTGGTTGTGCGTGCGAAGCATCGCCTGGACGCCGGTCATCCAGGCCGAGCACGCCTCGGGCCCTCGCTCGGGGAACCTGTCGCTGTAATTGTAGCTGTGGATCGAGACCGCGTCGCAGAAGTCGAGAGCCCCGAGCTTCACAACGTCCTCGAGCCAGCCCTTCTTGACCGCGCCGCTGGTGGAGGCTCCGGCGATGACGGTCACGCCGGGATCGACCGCCCTGATCCGCGGATAGACCGCCTTGAGCAGGTTGAAGTAATCCTGGGCCGAACCGCCTTTGTTGTACCGCTCGGGCAGACCGATGCCGATGTCCCATTCGTTCCAGATCTCGTACAGCCGGACGTCCTTGCCGAAATGCCGCACGACGAACTCCGCGTATCGGCAGAATCCCTCGATCGCCTCCGGCGAGCGGGGCCGGTCGCCGTCGTCGTAGAAACCGTTGGCGTAGTCGAGGATCAGCAGCACGTTCACGCCTTCGCCGGCTGCGGTGCGGACATAGCGGTCGAATTGTTCCGGCATCGTCAGCTTGCCCTTCTCCCGCTCGATCGCGCCCCAGCCCACTTCGTCGCGCATGGACGCGATGCCCGCCTGCTTGATGCTCTCGATATTCCGTTCGAGCAACCCCTTGCCCTGGCTGAAGTGCGTGCACACGCCGACGATGAAGCCATCCGTCTGGGCCGAGGCGGCACCGACAAAGCAGAACACAGATAGGAACAGGCTCAAGACTGCTCGACACCTTCGCATAATAAACACCTCCTAGAAACAACCGGTCCTCATCTTAGCAGAACGACGGTGCGGAGGCTACCTCTGACCTGATCCCGGCATGGAATCGGACGAGACGCG
>JAAYVJ010000097.1 GCA_012517265.1 Planctomycetota bacterium
AGGCTCAGGCTTTTGGCCAGCAGGCCCCAGCCGTCCACCAGGATGAACAGGATCAGCTTGAACGGCAGCGAGATCATCGCGGGCGGCAGCATCATCATGCCCGCGCTGAGCAGCACGCTGGCGATCACCATGTCGATCAGCAGGAACGGAATGAACAGCAGACAGCCGATCTCGAACGCTGTGCGGAACTCGCTGATGATGAATGCCGGGACCACGATAAACAGCGGGATCTGGCTCGGGTTGGCCGGCGTGGGCGCCTTGGCCATCTCCACGAACAACGCCAGGTCGCTCTTGCGGCTCTGACGGAGCATGAAATCCTTGATGCAGTTCCCCGCCTTGATGACGGCGGCATCGACAGGCGCCTGATCCGTCAGATAGGGTTGGATCGCCTCCGCATTGATCTTCGCGTAGGTCGGCGCCATCGTGTACAGGGTCAGGAACATCCCCAGTCCCATCACCGCGATAGTCGGGGGGATGCTCTGCGTGGTCAGCGCCCGCCGCACGAACGACAGAACGATGACGATCCGCGTGAACGAGGTCATCATCACCAGCAGGCTGGGCAGAATGGCCAGCCCCGCGAAGATGACCACCAGCCGAACCGGCGTCGTCCAGTCGTTGCCGCCGGGCTTCGGAGTCGTGGCCTTGTTCAGGACGCTCATCAGCTCCCCCATGTTGGGCATGCTGTTGGCCGGCGACGTCGGCGTTGGGGAATTGGTCGCAGGCACGGCCGGCGGGGCGACGGGCCCGATCTGGCCGGAGGCTGACGCATGCGAAAGGACCGCCACAAACAGCACGCTGCGGAGCCATGCGATCGGGAACCGAGGACAGACGGCCTGGCGGCCGCCGCTGCGATTGCCCCTGTCGCCGGCGTTTGAGACCGCCTGTCTTGCGTGCGGCGTTTTCCGTACTCCGAACATCTACATCTCCGTTCCGTCGTCAAGGATCCTGTGGGAATCCTCGGGCAACATCTCGTCCAGCGAGGTCAACATGGTGATGCGGTCCATCGTGCTGGCGATGAGCAGTCGCCGGGCCCCCACCTCCACCAGGTGGAGGGCCTTGCGGGGGGCCAGATACGTGGTTTCGATGATCCGGATCTCCCGACCCGGCGGGTTGACCGCTCGCGGCAGCACTCTCCGGGAGGCGTACAGGGCCAGGGCGGCCAAGCCGATCACGAAGGCCAGAGCCAGGCCCATTCTCAGGAGCACATCGCGGTTGTCGAGGCCGTTCGACGTCAGCACACTGGAATTGGGATCGCTCAAGAAGGAGCGGGTCTCGACTCCAAGTCCGCCTTCGGACGGCGACGCGATCTGCGTCGTCTGGCCGGCGTACCGCGAGGCCAGCCCGACCCAGCCGCCTCCGACGATCAGGAGAACGCACAGCGCGATGATTCTCTTCTTTCCGTTCACTCTTGCGTGGACCTCGATGTTGTCCGGTCGCACGCGGGACCGTCTACGGGTCGGCCGCGCATGGTGCGCCGTTGTCGGGGGGATGCTGCAAACCGTGTGCCGGGGATGCCGCACGCGATTCCCCGGCCCGGAAAGAGGGCGTGCGATGGGCGGGATGGCGGGGGGCAGGCCGATCGTGTCGAGAAACTATACAGCCTGGATCAGTCGGTTGTCTTGATCGCCGCAATGAGGATCTGGGATTGGCCGGGGTTGGAGGGGTCCTGGCCGGCCCAACTGGCCCCGGGGCCCGCGCCCCACCAGAACACCTTCCATGCGGCAGTCCCGCCGCCGCTGGCGGGCGAGCCGGAGAGCCCCTGGCGCAGAATGTCCGCCGCCGCGCGGGCTCGATGCGCCGCGAGCAGCTGGGCCTGGGCGTCCGTGACGCCGTTCTCCGGCAGCCCGACCACGTAGAGCATATTGGTCGCCGGATCGAGGTTCTGGCGGACGTTCAGGCAGAAGCGGGACAGCCACTGCTTGCTGCCGTCGTCCATGACGGCCTGGCCCGGCGGGAATCGTACGCTGGCGACCGAGAACTCCACGCGATCGCCTTTCAGCCGCGAGGACTGGGTCTGCATGGAACGCTGGAGGGTTTGGAAGAGCCTCTTACGCTGCTCCTCCCTCGCATCTTTGGTGATTCCCTTGGGCTGCTCGGGCTTGTCGACCGTGTACTTCGTCTTCGAGTGGTTAAAATCCGCGACGTCCTTGAGGCCGAATCCCACCTTGACCGATTCCAGGAACGCCAGCGAGATCCGCTGCCCTTCGTCGAAGAGGGTGGTGTCCCGCATGTGACCCATGCTCAGCAACAGAACGAAGAACGTCAAGAGGTTCGTCGTCATATCGGAGAATGTGATAATCCAGAGCGGGACTGCCGGGGCGGATTCCTCTGTTCTCTTGGCCATTACTGCACGTTCGCCTCCAACAGAACGATTTCCAACATCCGCTCGTCCCGGTGATAGACCGCCGTGGCGCCGGGCTTGTCCTCGGGCGGAGCGATGCTCTCGGAGGCGACGCTGAACTTGCGGCGGTCCAGACTCTGCATTGTGACGAGATAGTCGAGCACGGCCATGGCGCGGGACAGGCCCGCGTCCACACCGACGGTCTGGTCATCGGGGCCGTTCTCGCTGATGACGACCCCGCCCAACGTATCCTTCAGGAAAGCGGCCATCACGGCCAGGAAATAGCGTCCGTCGGGCGAGAGAGCTCTTCCTCGCCCCAGGAACACTTTTCGCGAGGGAATCAGGAACACCTTGTGATTGCGGTAGTTGGTGGTCTGGAGATCCTCGTTGAGCGTTCCGTTGGTTGCCGTGGGAGACTGGACGCCGGTGGGGGCTTCGCTGCCGTATTCGGGTTGTTCCATGTTCACCACGCGAGGTCTGGAGACCACCGAGGTCTCATCCTGTCGCTTCGATTCAGCGATGGGAGTCCCGAAGACCGAACGGATGGCCTTGCCGAAGTTCAGGATTCGATCTTCTGGCTGTTGGCTGAATTCCGAGAACGTAACGAGCAGGACGAAGAACGTCAGCAGCAGGTTCATGCAGTCGCTGAACGTGACCATCCATTGTGGAGCGCCTGCGATCTCTTCCGGCGGGGCCCCTTTCTTCGGTCTTCCCATGCCGGGCCTACGCTTTCTTCTCCGCCCGTTTGCCCTGGGAGAGGAACACCTGCAGTTTCTCGCGAACGACTGTCGGGTTGTCGCCCTTGGCGATCGAGCAGATGCCTTCGACGATCATCTCCTTGGCCATCGTTTCGGCCTTGGAGTAGAGGCCCAGCTTGCCCGCCAGGGGCAGGAAGATCAGGTTCGCCATGACCGCGCCGTAGAAGGTCGTGATCAGAGCGACCGCCATGCCGGCGCCGATCTGGTCGGGCGACGAGAGGTTTGTCAGCATCTGAACCAGGCCGATCAAGGTGCCGACCATCCCGAACGCCGGGGCCGCTCCGCCCATGTACTCCAGGATCTTCTTGCCCGTCCCATGACGATCCTGCATGTACTGAATCTCCAGGGAGAGGAAGTCGCGGATGTCGTCGGGGCTCTGTCCGTCGACGATCAGTTGCAGGGCCTTGGCGAAGAACGTGTCTTTCAACTTGCTCACTTCCTGCTCCAACGCCAGGGCGCCGTCTCGACGATTGATCGTCGCGTACTCGACCATCTTGGTGATCAACTCCATGGGCGTCGGGATCTTCACAACGAACGTCTTCTTGACCACGGAGAAAATGCTCAGGCACTGCGGCAGGGAGAACTGGATGAACGTGGAGGCGAGCATGCCGCCGACCGTGATGGCGACGGACGGGACGTCCCAGAAGATCACAAGGCTTCCGCCGAGCGACATGGCCCAGATGATCACGCCGCAGCCGGACACAATCCCCATGATGGTTGCGATATCCATGCGACTACTTCCCTTCCTGGACCTGCTTGAGCTTCTGGCTCAGCAGGGCCGCCAACGCCGGCTCCTGATTCGCCATCTCGGCCAGCACCTTGGCCTTGGTCCGGTCCTGCATGAAGAACAGGATCTTGACCGCATCCTCGATGTTCGCAGCCGAAGCGGCGGCGTTGCCGTTCTTGGACCCCGTCGCCATGTTGGTCAGGATCTGGCTGGCGCCCACCGGATCCATCTTGTCGTAGGCCGCCGCGATGGCCACCAGATTGTTTTTCTCCGCCGCCGCGACTTCCACCCGGGCCTTCAGAAGCAGCTCCCTCTCGCTCTTGATGTCGGCCACGCTCGCGGCCAGTTCCACGCGCAGGTTGTTCAGCGTCTCGATGTCTTTCTTCAGGGTTTGCTGGGCGATTTGGAGCCGCTCCTTCTCTTTCTCCAGCTCCGAGGCCTTCTGGTTGTACTGCTGGATCTTCTCACGGACCTCGATGATGAGCTCCTTGAGCTGTTCCTCGGTCATGCCGCGGGTTCCAGAGCCCTGCTCGGCCGACATCCCCAGCGCCGGCGACAGGGTCGGCGGCGGAACCTGGGGCAGGGACCCCGTCCCGGCGGGGGCGCCGGGCTGCGCCTTCGCCGTCTGATTCGGTTCCGCGGCGGCCGCCGCGGCAGTGGGGCGGGTGAACCAGCCGGTGGCGAAGGCCCCGGCGAAACTGGCCAATCCCACCATCGCGGCGATGATGATGACCTTCCTATTCACCTGTTCTGCTCCTGATCAAACGGCATGAATCCCTCGATCCGACAGTCGTACGCCTATCCAACGCTCTCCCGGCGGGCGAAGGAGACTGTCGTTCTGTCGTCCAGTTCCTTCTGCTCCAGCCGCTCTTGTTCTCGAACGTAATCGTCCTGGGCCTGGGCCCGGAGCTTCTCCAGGCCTTCTTTGAATCGCCGGACGGCCAGCACCTCGGCCGCCTTCTCCTTGTGCCGGACTTCCAGACCCGCGATCTCCTCTTTGAGTTTGCGGATCCGCTCGTCGTCCACCGCGACGCGCTGGAGAAAGAACGCCTGCGAGTTCAATCGTTCCGGCGACCGATCGTTGCGAATGTCCGCCAGCAGACCGTCGAGGATCCGTTGACGCATGAGCAACTCCCCGCGCTTGGCGGTCAGAAGCTCGGTGAGCCGAAACAACTCCGTTCGCCGGAGCTGTTCCTCCTTGGCCTTGATGTCCAGCACCCGCTGAAGGCGCCATACGAATCGTTTCATCAGTCACGCATCATCCAGTCTTGCCGGTCAGCAGCTTGTCCCACGCTCGGGCGATCGTCAACAGGCGCGAGACCGTTTCCTCGAACGGCGTCCTCTGCCGGACCGGTTGCACGAGGAACTCGTTGATCTTGTCGATCAGGCTGACCGCACCGTCGATCCGCCGGTTGCTGCCCGGCGAGAAGGCGCCGATGTTGATCAAGTCCTCGGCGTCCGCATAGGTCGCGTAGATCTCGCGGAGCTTCTGGGCCGCGGCGCGGTGCTCGTCGCTGACCACGGCCGACATCAGTCGGCTGATGCTCCGCAGAATGTCCACGGCGGGGTAGTGCCCACGATCCGCCAGTTTGCGGGACAGGACGATGTGTCCGTCCAAAAGGCTGCGGGCGCTGTCGGCGACAGGATCGGTCAGATCGTCGTTCTCGACCAGCACGGTGAGGATGCCCGTGATGCTGCCGGCCTGGGAGCAGCCGAGGCGCTCGATCAGCCGGGGCATCAGAGCGAACACGCTGGGGCAGTATCCCTTCGTCGCCGGCGGTTCTCCGGCCGCCAGTCCGATCTCCCGCTGGGCCTGCGCGAACCGCGTCAGGGAGTCCATCATGAACAGGACGTTCTTGGCTCGCTCGCGGAAGTACTCGGCGATCGTCACCGCGACGAAGGCCGCCTTGACGCGCTGGATGGGCGGCGTGTCGCTGGTGGCGACGACCACCACGCTGCGGGCCAGGCCCTCGGGGCCGAGGTTCTCTTCGAGGAATTCCCGCACCTCGCGGCCTCGCTCGCCGATCAGGGCCACCACGTTGACCGCCGCGTCGCTGGAGACCGCGATGTCGCCCAGCAGAACGCTCTTGCCGACGCCGCTGCCGGCGAAGATGCCGATCCTCTGCCCTCTGGCGGTGGTCATGATGCCGTCGATCGACCGGATGCCCAGCGCCAGCGGTTCGGAGATCTTCTCGCGGGTCAACGGCGGTGGACTGCTCACGTCCAGCGGGCACTTGTCGCCGTCGCTGAGCGGACCCTTGTCGTCGATCGGTTCGCCCAGTCCGTTCAGGACGCGGCCGAGCACTTTTTCGCTCAGGAGAATATGCCGCGGCGTGGTCCGGGCCGTCACCGCGTCGCCGGGCGAGACGCCCTCGATGTGCTCCAGGGGCAGCAGGATCAGGTGATCCTGGCGGAAGCCCACGACCTCGGCGAGAATCCGTCGGCCGTCGCGGGTGTGGATTCCGCACAGCGAGCCCAGGCCCAGCACGGGACCGGCCGACTCCACGGTCGAGCCGGTGACGCGGACCACGTAGCCCTGGCAGTCCATCAGGTTGACGGACTCCAGGGCCGAGTAGTACTTGGCGAAGTTGATTGTGCGGCGAGCTATGGTTTCCGGCATGGTCTATTCCACCTTCTGGAGCGCCTCGCTGATGTGCGCGAGGTGCTCCTCGATAAACGATTTGACGATCCCCTTGGGAGTCTCGACAAGGCATTCGCCCCGGCCGATGCTCCAGTCGGCCGTGAACGTCAGTTCGGCGAACGGGCTGCCGGGGGTCTCCTGTTGATACCGCTGGCAGGGGCCCAGATCCTCGGGGTTCAGGCGGATCACAATGTCCTGGCGGGTGGGGGCTCGCTTGAGCGCCTCCTCGATGATGGCCTGGATGTCGTAGTCGCCCTGCGACACCTTGTGATGCACGATCTTGCGGGCGATCTCCACCGCCAGTTTGACGATGTCCGCGTGGTTCTCGGCCAGGGTCTCCTGATAGAGCTTCTCCAGGTTGGCCGCGATCGCGTTGACGGTCTGGCAGCTCTGGGAGAACTGGCTTTTCTGCCGGTCGAGTTCGGCGGCCATCCGGGCTCTCTCGGCCTGGATGAGGCTCTCGATCCGCTCGGTTGCGGCCTGCGAGTCGGGGCCTTCCGTCGAAACCGGCACCTCGCCGGCCTTGGCCTTGCCGGCTTTGTCCAGGATGCGGACGGCCGTGATTCGTCGAGCGAGTTGGAGGGTCAACAGTCCCGGCATCGGCTATTCTTCCTCGAACGTCAGCTCGCCCTTGCGGTTCAATTCCCGCATGGCGGTGACGATTTTCTCCCGCGCCGCGCGGACGTCTTCCTTCTTCGGGGCGGACATCAGCGCCGCTTCCTCGGCCACCATGGCTGCGGCGCGCTCGGAGATGTTGGACTTGATCTTGGCGGCGGCGTCCTCCGGCGCCTCGTGGAGCGCCAGGGCCAGTTGCCGCTCGTCCAGACCGCGGAGGGCCTGCTGGAGGGAACGGTCGCCCACCATGGGCAGATCCTCCCACATGACCATCAAATTGGCGATGTTCTCCGCCGCCTCCTGGTCTTTCTGCCCGATGGCCTCGAGCACTCCGTCGCGAACCTCCTTGTCCAGGTTTCGCACGATCACGGCGACCTTGCGGAGGGCCTGTTCCGGACGGACCTGAAGGGCTCCTCCGCCTTGCGACCCGGCGGCTTCCAGGCGGGTGCGGACCATCTGAGCGATCCTGAGTTTGGCCTCCGGCGTGACGCTGCTGACGCTGGTCATCCGGCTGATCACGCTGACCCGCACGTCCTCGCCGAGCTGGCCGAGCACTTCCGATCCCCGTCGCGCGGGCAACTCGGACAGAACCACCGCGATCGCCTGGGGGTGCTCGGTCTCCAGCACCGTCTTGAGGCTCTGGACGTCCGCCGAGCGGATGGACATGAAGGGGTCCCGTCTTTCCAGGAGATCCTGGATCTCCTGTTGGATTCGCCGGGCCTGTTCTTCGCCCACCGTGTTGCGGAGCATCTCCTTGAGAAAGGTCTTGAAACTGAAGCCGGTTTCCCGCTGGAGCGATTTACAGAACTGGCGGGCGACGTCCGCGGTCTGCCGATCGCTTCGCTGGCCCGCGGCGTCCAGGTAGCTCAGTTCCACCGCCAACTCTTGGACGGTCTTGGGGTCGATCCCCTTGAGCAGCTCGGCCGCGGTGGCGGCGTCCAGACTGGTCAGAAGCAATGCGGCTCTTTGTTTGCCGGTCAAAGGCACGGTGCGTCTACTCCTTCTCTTCGATCCAGCTCAGGAACATCTGCCTGACCTGATCGGGGTTCTGTTTCAGGGCGCTGGCGATCTGGCGTCGCACGAACAGCGGTTCGGCAATCGGCTCTCCGGCCGGGAGCATGCCTTCGCCGGGCGCGCCGGAGAGTTGACCCTGACCGGCGGCGCCGGCCGCGGCCTTGCCTCTGGCCCGGTTGAAGACCCGCAGCGCCACCACGGCGCAAACGGCCATCAGGCCCAGCGAGAGCTGGCGGGCCATGGCCAGGTATCGCGGCCAGGGGGACTCCACCTCTTCGACCTGGGCTGCGGTGGATCGGTGGAATCGAGCGTTGACCACTTTGAGAGAATCGGATTCCTTCAGACCGAGCGCCGTGCGGATGATCTGCTCGACGTCGGTGATGTTCATGATCATCGCCGGCTGACCGCCCTGGCCGGGCTGGTTGGAGTCGGCCGTCAGATCGACGAAGGCCGCCACGGACAGGGACTTGATCTCTCCCGGCAGGACCGTCTGTTGTTTGACGGTCTTGCCCACCTGGTACTCGGTGCTGATGGTCTCGTCCTTCTTAGTGGAGCCCGAGGGAGTCTTCTGACCGGCGGCGCCGCTTTCGGAATTGTTCGTGATCTCCTCTTTCGTCACGACCTTGCTCTGCGGATCGTAGGTCTCGGTGATCGTGCTGATGCTGTTCATGTCGATGATCGCGCTGACCTGGACGCTGGCCCGGCCGGGACCGAGGACCCGGGTCAGCATGTCTTCAGCCTTGCGGACCATGCCCTGTTCGACGCGTTCCTTGTAGTCCTGAGCGGTGCTGGCCCCGGAGGCCAGGGTCGAATCGCCTTTGCCCGAGAGGAGTCGTCCGTCGCTGTCGATGATCGTGACGTTCTCGGGTTTGAGCCCCTTGACGCTTCCGGAGACCAGGTGGGTGATCGCCGCGATGTTCGTTCCGCTGAGCCGGTAGCCGGGACGCAGCCGCAGGACGACGGAGGCAGTCGTCTGCTCGTCGTCGGAGCTGAAGAGCTTCTGCTCGGGACTGACGATGTGGATTCTCGCATGGGCCACGCCGTCGATCATCTGGATGCTCTTGGCCAGTTCGTCTTGGAGCGCCCGCTTGAGATTGACGTTCTGGACGAATGGGCTGATGCCGATCTTCTCATCGTCGAAGAGCTTGTAGCCGTTCTGTTCTCCGGCCGGCAGGCCGTCCTTGGCCAAATCCAGCCGGACCTGATACACGTACTCGCTGGGCACGTAGATCGTGCCGCCCCCGTCGCGCAGCTCGTAGGGGATCCCTTTCTCGGCGATCTTCTCCGTGATCTTGGCCGCTTCGGTGGGCGTCAGGTCCTGATACAGCAGCCGCATGTCCGGCTGCTTGGCCCAGTGGACCAGCAGCGTTCCGATCAGCAAGGCGGCCAGCGCCACCGCGGCCAGCACGACCCGCTGGATCAGGCCGATCTTCTGCCAGATCAGGATGAGCTTTTGAACGTACTCCATGAGAACCATTTGTGATCCCTGATGTTTGATTTCCCGGTTCGGTTCGAGGAGCGGGTCGGTCGCCGTCCTCGAATCGAGGATCACACATCAACAATCCACAATTCTCTCCCTCTTACAGCGGCATATTCATCGTCTGTTTGTACGCTTCGATCAGCTTGTTCCGAACCCCGACGAGGAGCTTGAAGCTGACGTCGGCCTTGGCCACCGCCGAGACCACGGAATTGATATCGCTGGTCTTGCCGCTGAGCAGGTCCTGGATGGATGCGTCCGCGCCGTTCTGCATCTCGTTGACCTGGGAGACGTACTTGCCTGCGGTTTCGACCGCCTGCACGAAGGTGGATTTGCCGGCGCCCGTCGGCCCCTGGGGGATCGGCGACTGGATGCCCGGCATGCCGGAACTGATGTTGGGATCGAAATTGACCATCTTCTGACCCTCTCTTTACTGGAGCCCCGACGCGATTCATCGCGGAGGGCACATTCCTATCGGAGCAGTTCGAGTGTCGTTTCCACCATCTTCTGGAAGCGTTTCAGGATCGCCGCGTTGGCCTGATAGGCCCGGCTGGCGACGTTCAAGTTCATCATTTCCACGGGCACCTGCACATTGGGCATGACGATGTAGCCCTGGGCGTCGGCCTGGGGGTTGCCCGGATCGTAGATTCGCTGCAGCGCGGTCATGTCCGGGACGACGTCCTGGACCGTGACGCCGCTGACGCCTTCGTTCTCGCTTCGAAGGATCGCCTGGAGCCGGCGGTAGGGCTTGCCGCCCCCGGCATCGATCGTGCGGGCGTTGGCGATGTTCGAGGAAATGATCTCCATGGACTTGTCCTGGGCCCGCATCCCGGAGACCGATATGTCGATCGGACCGAACATTTTCTCGATTGCCATCGCTGTGATTCCTTTCTATTCCGTGGCCGCCTGATTCCCGGCGCCGATGCCGAGCGGCCCGCTATCCCTGAACCCCGATCGCCGTCTCCATCTGGGCGAACTTCCTTCGCAGGAGGCGGGTGTAGGCCGCATGGCGGAGCGAGTTCTTCAGCATCTCGCCGATCTCGGCCTCCAGATTGACGTCGTTGCCGTTGGACCGGAGCGGCGTCGTCAGGGGCTGGAAGACCTCCGGTTCGATCTTGGCGGCCTCCTTGGGATCGGAGGAATCGATCGCCTTGCTCAGCAACTGCTCGAACTTGACGTCGAGACGTCGGTAACCCGGGGTCTCGATGTTCGCGATGTTGCTGGCGATGGTGCTCTGGCGGATTCCCTCCGCCTTGATTCCGGCCTCCAGCAATCTGATGACATCGAACGAATTCGCCATATCCAGGCCTTTCCATTTGGGGCTCCGACACGCCGAACCCGACGGCCGGGAATGCCCGAACAAACTCCGTGCCGGTCCAGAAACAGCAACGAGCGTGCCAAAGAGAGGGGGTTTCTTCAGGCGAGAGAACGGATCGCTCGGATTGCCCTGAGATGCGAGGCAAGACCTGGACTGGAGGGAACCGTCGGCCGTCCGTCGTCCGTTGCCCATCTCTCCAGCGCGTCCGGTTTCTATACAAGCGGGCGACTTATTTGACACCGGCCGTCGTCGCCGTTGTCATCAGGACCCGGAAGAATCCTCTGCCGGCCAGGAACAAACCTCCGGCAACCCGCCTGCGGAGAGCGAATTCTCTTCCGGGCGTCTTTTCCGAGGATAAGGTCTAACCTGTTATCATAAAGGAACTTACAGTCCTGGTTGACCGGCGAGCGGACGCTCGCTGGCATGCCCATTGCATTCCCCTCGGCATTCACGAGGATATCTGCTATGAATACTGCGACAATGATCTACGGTGCCCCGCGCGCCACGGGCTCCCATCAAGCTGGCAATCGAGCCGCGGGGATGGCGGACTCCACCGGCGACGAACCCCAGCAGCGGTTTGCCGACGTGCTGCCGGTGGCTCAGGCCGCAGTGGAGCGATCATCGGAAAACGAAGTCCCGGACGGGGCTGGGCTGCCCGATACTCCCATGGGCGGGCAGGCCGTCGAGGAGCAGCCCGTAGACGAAGAGTCTGCGGATCACGGCGAGCAGGATGTCCCGGGGGATTCCCAGGCCGTTGTGTGGCCGTTCCCCGGAATCGTGCAACCTCTGATTCCGCGACCGACCGGCTCGGAATCCCCGGGGTCGCAGAAGGTCAAGCCGACCGAGGGGCAGGGCGGGGGGCAGTCTGCCTCTTCGGTGGTGCAGCAGACGCCTCCCGAGCAGCCTGTTGCGGCGCAGCAGACCGCCTTCGTTGCGGCGGTTCCCCAGGCAACGCCCGTCGGCGGGACAGGGAAGACCATCCGGGTCGACAGCCCGGCCCAGGACAACCCCAGCATCGGCGTCGTCTCCGATTCCGCTCGCCAGTCCACGCAGCAGGCTCCAGTGGCCCAGCAGACGCCTGCGACCGAGCAGCCCGTGCGAGAACGTGCGGCAGCGTCGAGCACACCGGACGGATTCGTTCTCCAGCCCCAGAATGCTCCGGCACCGGCCGTGACTGTGGACGTGGAGGACGCCCCGAAGGCAGTCCAACAGACGCCCCAGGAAACGAAGTCTGCGCCGACGGCTCAGACGGCGGCCCCCGACCCGACGAAAGCCGACCGGACCGCGGCTCCCAGCGAGGGCCACAGAGCAGCGACTGCTCCCCAGGCCGTCGGCCAGGCGTCTCCAGTCGAACCGAATCAGAGACAGACCAGCCCCGTCGACGCGACGCCAGGCGATGTGGCGACCGCCGCCGAGGGGAAGGTGGAACCGGGCGTCGCCAAGACGCAACCGGCGAATCCGCAACATGCGGCAAGGGCCGATAAGACAGTTCGTCCCGAAAAGAGCGTCCTGAATCCGACGCCCACCGTGGAATCGCCTCCGGAGGACACGACGAGAGTCTCTACCGCTGTCCACAACGAGAGCGTCAAAGGGGGGGCGGTTCAAGCCGAGACCAAGGACAGTCTCGCCTCGCACGTCAAGGAAGCCACGGGCGCCACGGCGGAGTTTCGTGTGACGCCGGGCGGGGAGTCCGTGGCGACGGTGCGGCCGGCGGCGACCTCGACGCAGAGCCAGACGCCCCTGGACAATCCGCGACTCCAGACGCCGGCCCAGAGCGTCGGCGAGCAGATTCTCGATTCGATCCGTTCGTCCGGCACGCCGGGCGAGCGGGAAGTCTTCGTCCGGCTCCAGCCGCCCGAGCTGGGAACGGTCCTCGTGCGGTTCCAGGAGAGGGGGGGCAGCCTCACCGGCACATTGGAGGTTAGCTCCCGAGAGGCGCAACGGGAGATCGAGCAGGCCCTGCCGCAGGTGATGCGCGGTTTGCAGGAGGCCGGGGTCCAGGTCCGCCGAGTGGAAGTGGTCCCGTCGGAGCAGCCCGACCGGAATCCGGGAGGCGAGCACCCGCCGCAGGACACCTGGCAGCAACATCAGGGGGCGGGCCAGGGACGCGAGCACGCCGCGACGTCGCAGGCCCGCTGGGCGCAAGGCTTCGGGGAACGGGGCGTCGCCCGTCGCGGGGCCTCGACCGCGGAATCACAAGACGCCGGGACGCCGGGGCGAATCGACGTTCTGCTCTAGCATTCCTCCGGGGTCTCAGGCCGTCGGCGCGACCAAACGAGCCGGATCGGCCGCGGTTTTCCCCGGCCCGACCTTACGCGTGTACCACTTGCGTCGGGCGATCTCGATCGAGCGAAGAAAACCGTGTTTGAATCGGTTGAGGGAGAACCGTTCGATCACCGTCTGTCTGGCCTGTTGCCCCATCTTCTTCGCCAGATCCTCGTTTTCCAGGAGGATCTGAGCGTAGCGGCGCAGTTCCTTCGGATCGTCGCTGAGGAAACCGGAGATCCCGTGTTTGACGGGCGAGGTGGGGTGGCAGTTGCCCAGCACGGGCAGGCCGGCGGCCATCGCCTCAGCCGTGGCCATGTTGTGGCCGGCCTCGAATCGGGGATCGGCGGTGTGGATGTAGAAGCGGTGGGTTTGGAGGAGGGACTTCAAGTGGCTCCAGTTCTCGGCGGCCTCGACGCCCGGAAGATCCGGGTTGTGTCCCACCAGCGTGACAGGGATGCCTTCGAAGGCTTGTTCGTGGAAGTCCCACATCAGAATCCGCCGACGGCTGCTGATGAAATTGCAGATTCGCAGTCCTCGCGCCCGGCCTCCCGTATGAGGAGGATAGTCCTCGACGTCGATGCCGAAGTGCACGATGTCGTCGGTGTAGCCCCAGGATTCGCCCTTGAACATGGAGGTTGCGACGACGTGTGCGCCGACCAGTTCGACGTAGACGCGGAGCAGGTCCTTCGCCTTCTGAGGATCGATGGCGGAGTGTTCCTCCTGGAGACGGCCCTCCAACGTGTGGTGCAGGACGAGAACTCGGGGTTCGGGCCGGCACCGCACGTCAAGCAAATCCGTGGTGTTGTGCGCGATGATGCAGTAGTAATTGGTGGGAGACTCCATCGCCTGCGACAACGAGATCAGGCGGGAGCGGGGCGGGATGGGCCTCATCCGCTCATCCCAGCCTCGGTTGTACTTGCCCGGGAGGTCCACGATGATGTCGAGATCGCAGTCCAGCGCACTGAGCTGGTGGACCCAGGGTTCGTGACAATTGAAAACCAGCAGCGTTCTGCCATCCCCCGGTTGGAGCAGTCGGCGTAATCCCATAGGACAATGCGTTTCTCAGTCGATCATACCGTGATTCTCGCAGCGACACCCGACCGCTCCGTGTTCCCGCGGTTTGTTCCGCGGGCGTCTGAATCATCCTTCCCGGCCTCGGCTGCACCGGCATTATCGGCCATCGGGCGGGAGTCTCATGAGAAAACGTCGGCGGGTGGAGGCTCTGGAGACATCGCGCCGGCAAGGCGGGCCCGGGATCGCCGGGGCCTCGTGATTATCCGGACCCAAAAAAATTTCCGCGGTGCGTCGCGGCCCTCGTCGCGGCGTGAAAGGCGGTATCACTATCGCCGGATCGTTTTTTTATGGGCCGGCCCGGTTTTGCCGGATTCCGGGTGCGCAAGTCCCTCAAGTCCCCCATCTTTTCATCGATAATCAGCGTAAAGGACGACAGCCTTCGTGTGCCGTCGCAAAGTCAGCGCTTTCGTAAAGGGCCGTATTGGGGTCTTTCTTTTAAGGAGTCGCAAGCATGTTAGCAATCAAGAACAACCTTATGGCGTCGAACGCCGCTCGCTATCTGGGATCGAGCTACGATGCGTTGGCGAGCTCAGTCGAGAGACTGTCGTCGGGTCTTCGCATCAATAGCGCCAGCGACGACGCCGCCGGCATGGCGGTCCGCGAGTTGATGCGAGCCGATATCGCCGTGCTGCAGCAGGGTGCAAGAAATGCCCAGGACGGCATCAGCATGCTGCAGACCATGGAAGGTGCCATGCAGGTTCAGGACAACCTGCTTGTTCGTATGCAGCAGTTGGCAGAGCAGGCGGCTACGGGCTCCTACTCTTCCGCCCAGCGCGTGATCATGGACAACGAGTTCGATCAGCTCGCCAACGAGATCCAGCGTATCGCGACCGCGACGGACTTCAACGGCATCAAGATGCTCGACAACTCGGCTACCGTGTCCGTCCACTTCGGCGGCGCCACGGACAAGATCGACATCGTCGGCAGCAAGATGACCAAGGCCGGTCTGGGCATCAGCGCCCTGTCGATCACGACGGCGGCCAGCGCCCGCGCGGCGATCACCGCTCTGGACAGTGCGATCAACACCAAGGATACGGCCCGAGCCAAGTTCGGCTACAACATCAACCGTCTCGAGACCACCGGCCAGGTGCTTGCAATTCAGGCGGAGAACCTGATGGCTGCCGAGTCGCGTATTTCGGACGTCGACGTTGCGACCGAAATGGCGACCCTCACCCGCAACCAAGTGCTGTCGCAGGCGGGCACCTCGATGTTGGCCCAGGCCAACTCGATCCCGCAGATGGCCCTGTCGCTGCTGAGATAGTCGGCCTAGTTCGCAAATGACCCATCATGGGAGATGGCTGGCGCTGGTGCGTCAGTCATCTCCCTGATGATCTCCTGCGACGGACTCTTCCCTCGCAGGGGAGCACACGGTCCTGCGGACTGTTTCCGCCATGGATGGTGGGGCCCGGACGCCGCGTAGCACGCTTCGGTACCCCTGTATGGACGCTCTGGCTACAGGAGACAAGACCATGAAGGCACTGGAGGCATATCAGCAGACGGCCGTCACGACGCAGAGCAGAGGCCGCCTGATCGTGATGTTGTATGACGGCGCCATCAAGTTCCTCAAACTGGCCATCAGGGAGTTGGAGGCCGGGAATTACGCGGCAAAAGGGCAGTACATCAATCGAGCCCAGGACATCATCAACGAACTGAACGCCGTGCTGGACATGGAGGCCGGAGGCGAGATCTCCAAGAACCTCCGCGGCCTGTACCTGTTCATGAATCGCCATCTGGGCCAGGCCAACGCCAAACGCGATCCCAAGATGATCCAGGACGTGATCACGCTCCTGGACGAGCTCAACCAGGGATGGAAGACGATCGCGGGATAGGAATCGAGGGAACCCGGGCAATGGCGGATCAGGACGACATGCGTCCCTCGTTGCCGCGTTCCGTCGTTCGATTCGCCGCTAGAATCTCCGGATCAATCCCACCTGGATGATGTGATTGTCGTCCTCGTCCGCGGCGGTCGTGTTCTCATACCGATACGCCGCTTCGACCCGCCAATTCTCCGACGCAAACAGCGTCGCGCCGGCCTCGTAGATGTCGAGGACGGGCTCGTCGCCGAAGTCGAGGTTCGACGTCTGCCGATCGAAGGACAGATCCAGGATCAGGTCCTTCGTGAGATAGTGGGACAGTTGCACGAACAGGTCCGACGAGTTGGTCCCCATGTGGTGCCCGATCACTCGTCCCTCGTACGTGTAGCCCGACGTGTAGCGGCTGTGCGTGTAGAACACGTCGCGATAGCCCGGCACATGGTCGTTGGCATACTCAATGCGAAGGTCGGTCCGGCCGGTCTTCAGAATGTCGTTGAACTGAACCCCCAGCAGTTCGCCCCA